>CAYTUH010000138.1:0-6727 GCA_964441165.1 uncultured Syntrophaceae bacterium | reverse complement strand
CGGCATGAGCCTTCTCGTAAATTCTTGGGACACTCACCATAAGGGTGGGGCGGATTTCCTTGAGGTTTTCAACCAGCTTTGTCACATCTTCCGCAAAGGCCACCTTCTTGCCGAGATAGATCGGCGCGTAGTATCCTACTGTCCGTTCAAGTGAGTGTGACAGCGGAAGGAACGACAGGAACACCTGTTCACCCTCAAAGAACGTGGGTGCAACATTGTAGATCTGGGTTACATTTGAAACGAAATTCTTGTGGGTGAGCATCACTCCCTTGGGATTGCCCGTGGTGCCCGACGTATAGATAATAGTTGCGACATCATCCATGTTTATCGGCTTGAGCCTTTCGTCAAATTCCCCCTTGTTTGCGTAGGCCCGTCCCTCTGCCCTCGCGGCTTCCAGTCCGATCACGCCTTCAACCGGACTATCAAGCTCGTCAAAGATAATGATCTCTTTCAGGTTGGGCAGCTGGCCCTTGACCTCGAGGATTCTTTTCATGTGATCTTCGGTTCCCACAAAACACATCTTGGAATCCGAGTTGTCAATGATATACTCCGATTCTTTTGCCGAGTTGGTTGCATAGATGGGGACATTGACCGCACCAATTGAGAGTATCGCCAGGTCGGCGACCCACCACTCATATCTGTTCGGGGAAAAGAGGGCGATCTTGTCGCCCGGCTGGATACCCCGTGAGATCAGGAAAAGACCCACCTCGCGCACCATCTCGTTTATCTTGTTCCAGGAGATCTCTTCGTATACGCCCGCCTTGTTCTTATAGGCTACCAGGGCCGTTTCACCATGTTCCTCTACGCGATTTTGGAAGATTGCACCCATTGACGTTTCTTTGTAACTTGCCATAAACCCCTCCTTTGCTGAATGGTTATTGCATGTCTTTTCCACCGTAAAAATAACGGTACACTCTTTCAGGTACGGTACACCTCTCCCTTCTCGGGGAAGAGCGCATCTCCGCCTCAAATACGGCAATCTGTGAAAATGAAATAGTGGAACCTTTAAACCCAAATAGCGGAATATCACATTAAAGGTAAAAATAAAAGCAGGAATCGACAAAATGTCAATCTTGCGGAGGACTGTCAGAACCTGTTCTGCCTATTTTTGTTTTCTCCTGCTCACCGTTGGGTGTGGAGCCCCCGCGGGACCGGTGGAAATTACACCTTCAGATGCAGGATGGGTAGTCTCAGGTGCTTCCGTCCGGTCTCGCCGCGGAACCGGGTTGTTTCCCGTGCCGTCGGTGCGCCGCGCCTGCCCGTTCCCGCCACCTCTATCTGATGGGAACTTCCCAGATGGAGGGTATGCTTCCCGTATCGTTCCGACAGGCTGTCGGCCGCGTCGTAGAGCTTTTCGATCTTTTCCACCCTGAGGGGACTTTCGAAGAGGGAGTACTGAATGTTGCTATCTTCGACCAGATCGAGCAGCACCACGCCCGTGGCCCGGTAGAGCCTTTCAGCCCGATAGAGGGAATCAAAGAGGGTGTGAAAGAGGTGCGAGAGTTCGAGGGGGCGGGCGGAAGGGCGGTTCAGCTTTGCTTCGGCGCCGGTGGTGAGGAAGTTCTGTTCTCTGAGCAGGACGGCCAGTTTGACGGGAGCCAGGCGGTAGCGCCGGGCCTTGATGCATGCCGATTCGAGATTGCGTGACAGGTGGGCGAAGAGATAGTCCCGGTTGCCCGTGGGAGGCGCAAAGGTTTTCATCTTGCTGATAGAACAGGAGGCATGCTTTTCCTCTACCTCTACGGGATACACCGATTCCCCCCGCAACTCCCGCCATATTTCCCGGGTCGGCTTGGTGAAGCGCCTGTTCACGGCCGCTTCGGAAAGCCCGGCGAAATCAAAGGCCGTTCTCACGCCCATTTTCCACAGATAATGGGCCGTTGCAGGGCCGATTCCCCAGACGTTCTCAACGGAAAGCTGACGGAGGAACGGTGCGATCATCCTTCCCGGGATCACCGTGAATCCGTTCGGCTTCCGGTGTTTTGAGGCGATTTTCGCCAGCACCTTGGTGGTGCTCAGCCCCACCGTGACGCCGATGCCGAGCTCCCGCTCGATCTCCTCTTTGACGGTCAGGGCGATCGTGTCGTAGGATGCGTGCAATGCTCGCCGCATGCCCGTAATATCGGCAAAGGCCTCGTCGATGGAGTACTCCTCCACCTGGGGAGTGAATCGCCGCATGATATGAAACATGCGTTGTGAAAAGAGGCTGTAGGTTTCGTAATCGGAGGGAAGGACGATGAGTCCGGGACAGCGCTTTCTCGCCTCATGGAGGGGGATTCCCCGTTGTACTCCCCGGCTTTTTGCCACGTAGTTGGCGCAGGCCACGATCCCCCGCTCACCGCCCGTAATGAGCGGTTTTCCCTTCAGTTCGGGATGTATCGCCTCTTCGCAGGAGGTAAAAAAAGCGTCTCCGTCACAGTGAAGAATGGCACGGGGCCACGTATGAAGCCCGAAAATATATTCGTTCATGGTAATACCAAGCTGTCAGCTATCAGCCGTCAGCGGTCAGCAAAAAGACTAAAAAAAGAATGAAGAAATAAGAAGCCGGAAATAAGAATAAAAAACTCTTGGCTGTTGTGTGCGTAATCCCTCAATCCCTGATCCTCTATAAGGCTGTCAAACGTCAGCAATTAAAGACAGTTTCAAGGTACCTGCCCCTTCGGGGCATTTTTCACTCAGGAACTCTGGCACTGTTTTTCCTCTGTGCCTTTGTGCCACAGTGCCTTTGTGCCTCGTCTTTTTCACCCATGATATTTCCGGATGACGGCGGTAATGACGCCTCCGATGCGGAGTTCCGACCGGGGGGTGATGGCGGGGTAGTTCGGGTTGGCCGCTTCGAGGATCACCCGTGTCCCTTTCCTCCTGAAATATTTCATGGTCCATTCGCCGTCCACCTCGGCGATAATGACATCACCGTTTCGGGGTTCCTTGCCCTTTTCCACGATCACCAGGTCTCCCGGCTTGATTCCTTCCCCGATCATGGAATCTCCCGTCACCTTCAGGAGAAAGGATGATTCAGGGCGCGTAATGAGGTACTCGTCAAGAGAGATCGTGTCGCGGAGTTCCTCTTCAGCGGGCGAGGGGAAGCCTGCCCGGACCTCTCCGACGAGAGGGATCGAGAGGGGCCGGCGGAGCGGTTTCAGAAATCCCTTTGCATCTTTTGCGAGGACCTGTTGTGCCACCAGTTTATTCACCCAGAAATTAACCACGCTCTTCGACTTGACACCCAGGACATCCATCATCTCGGAATAGGTGGGCATTCGCCCTTCGTTCCGGAAAAACGCCATAATCTTCTTTTCCACGCTTCCGATGGTTCGTTTCTCTTTCGTCATGGGGCTATTTAATAGAACAATCGTTCTATTGTCAAGGGCTATTTGCAGCGGTGCAGGGCGGGATTTTCCGGCGTCCCGGGATATTCTTCCGAAGGAGCTTTACTTTCTGATTTTCTTATACTATATAGATTCGGCGCGCAGGAATTTCGGTCGAGCGGCTTTCCGGGTGGCGTCTCGTGTACGCAGCCGGAACAATATCCGGCTGCCGGCAACAGCGCGAAAAGAGGAACGACGTGGTTCAGAGATTTATCAAGGTGGTGGCAGTCGGCTTCGGCAGTGGCCTTGCACCGCTGGCACCGGGAACGGCGGGGACGCTCGTGGGAATTCCCTTCTATCTTCTTTTTTCCCTCCTTCCCCTGCCCCTGTATGTTCTCTCCGTTGCGGCCCTCTTTTTTCTGGCGGTTTTTGTGTCGCAGGAAGCGGAGAAGCTCTTCGCGGAAAAGGATCCTTCACGGGTGGTCATTGATGAAATCATGGGGTTTCAGTGCACCATGTTCCTGGTGGCGCCCACGGTTGCCCATATCGCTCTCGGATTTGTCCTTTTCAGAGTCTTCGATATTACCAAACCCTTTCCGATCCGGTGGTGTGAAAAACGGCTTCCCGGAGGATACGGAGTGGTGGGGGACGATGTGGTTGCCGGTATCTATGGATATGGTGTATTGCAGATAATTATCGCTATGACGGGAGTGTAGGACAGCAACGATGAAAGTCGGCATTATGGCAATTGGTGATGAACTCATCTCGGGAATGACGCAGGACACGAATTCCTCCTATATCGCCCGGGAGATCGTCGCAGAAGGATGGGAGCTCTCAGGCATGCTCATCGTGGGAGACGATGAAGAGGCAATTGAAAAGGGCTTGGAATATCTCATGAAAAGGTCCGATGCCCTCATCGTGACGGGAGGACTGGGGCCGACCACGGACGACAGAACCACTGCCTCGATTGCCCGTGCCTTCGGACTGGAACTCCATATGAACGATGACATACTGGAGCGGATGAAAAAAGGTTTTCAGGCCTTCGGGCTTCCCTGGAATGAGACCAATGCCAAACAGGCGCTCTTTCCCCGGGGTTCCGAGATCATTGCAAACCCCGTCGGGACGGCCTGTGGTTTCTCGATAGATCATGGTGATACAATTATCGCCGTAATACCCGGCGTGCCGCGGGAGGTCTATCGCATGCTTCCCGAGGGCGTAATACCCCTGTTCAAGAGACGCTTCGGCGAAGCGGAACGGAAACGGGTACGACGGACGATAAAGACCTTCGGTATAACGGAAGCCGAAGTGGCGGGAAAACTTGGTGATCTGGACGGGGCATCGCTGGGTGTGGACATCGGTTTTTACCCCCGATTCCCCGAGAACCATATACAACTGACGGCATGGGGCGATACGGTAGAAGAGTCCCGGGAGACCCTTGCCGCTGTCGAGAGCCTGATCGTTCAGCGTCTCGACAGGTACATATTCGGATACGACGACGACACAATCGAAGGCGTGGTGGCGGCGCTTCTGACGGAGAAAGGATTGACCCTGACCCTGGCCGAATCCTGCACCGGTGGACTGATTGCCCACAGGCTGACCAATGTGCCCGGAAGTTCCCTTTTCCTGGAACGGGGCGTTGTGGTATACAGCAACCGGTCGAAGACGGATCTCCTCGGCATTCCCGCTGAAATTATCGACCGGCACGGTGCCGTGAGCGAAGAAACAGCCGTCGCCATGGCCGAAGGAATACGGAAACGCGCCGGCGCCGACATCGGCATCGGCGTGACGGGAATTGCCGGCCCCTCGGGCGGCACCCCGGAAAAACCGGTGGGTACGGTATTCATCGCCCTCGCCGATGCGGAAGGAACGCGCTGCAGGGAATTTCATTTTCGCTGGGGCCGGCGGAGGAACAAGGAAATGTCCTCCCATGTGGCCCTTGAATTATTGCGCAGATTGCTGCAAGGAGTTGATATACATGGCTGATGAAAAAACGGTCCGTGCCTTTCTGGCCGTCGATCTTCCCCGGGAAATAAAGGACGAAATCGGTGCCGTTCAGGAACGGCTGAAACAGGATCTGGAAGGGATCAGGTGGACGAGGCCCGAGGGTATTCACCTGACCCTGAAGTTTTTTGGTGATATCCGGCCGTCCCGGATAGACGAGATTGCCGAAGTGGTGGCCGGGCGAACGGCGGGTGTCGCCCCCTTTTCCTTTTCCCTTGGCACAATGGGTGCATTTCCCCATCTCGAACGGCCTCGAGTCCTCTGGATCGGACTTGCCGGCGATATAAAACGTCTTGCGGCGCTTCAGCGTGCCCTTGAAAAGGACCTGGAAGGCGTGGGGGTCGAGAGTGAAAAACGGTCCTTCAAACCCCACCTGACCCTGGGACGCGCGCGTTCATCCCGGGGAATGATTATCGGCTTCAGAGAAAAGATTGCTCAGAGACGTGTCGAATCGGGCAGAACCTTCACTGCTTGGGGACTGACCCTGTTCAGGAGCGAACTGAAGCCGGGCGGTGCAGTCTATACGAAACTGCGCGATTTTTCCTTTGACGCACCGGTGATGGGTGGTTAGAATATGCGGTTTATGAAAATAACAGGTGAGAACAGAGGTCATGGCGGAACGGTCGTGACGCAAAGTATATCATAAAGGGGGAGAGCATATGGTATCTGATAACGACAGGGAACGGGCGGTTGAACTGGCAATTACCCAGATTGAGAAACAGTTTGGAAAGGGTTCGATTATGAGGCTGGGCGGAGAAGAGTTTATCTCTGATGTGCCCGCGATTCCGACGGGCGCCCTGAGTCTCGATATCGCCCTTGGTGTCGGCGGCGTGCCCCGTGGCAGGGTGGTGGAGATATTCGGACCCGAATCGGGAGGAAAGACGACCCTGGCGCTCCATATCGTTGCCGAGGCGCAGAAAGAGGGCGGCCTCGCTGCCTTTATCGATGCCGAACATGCCCTCGATGTGACCTATGCCAGAAAAATAGGGGTCAATACCGATGATCTCCTCATATCGCAGCCCGATACGGGCGAGCAGGCGCTGGAGATTGCCGAAGTCCTTGTGAGGAGCGGCGCCCTTGATGTGCTGGTCGTCGATTCAGTGGCCGCCCTGGTGCCGCGGTCGGAGCTTGAAGGAGATATGGGCGACGCGCAGATGGGGCTCCAGGCACGGCTTATGTCGCAGGCGCTGCGCAAGCTGACGGGAAGTATCGGACGTTCGAAAACGACGGTGATCTTCATCAATCAGTTACGAATGAAGATCGGGACTTTTTTCGGCAATCCCGAAACAACGACGGGAGGAAACGCGCTGAAGTTCTATTCCACCATGCGGCTCGATATCAGAAAAACCGGCGCCATTAAACAGGGTCAGGACGTGGTGGGAAACCTCATCCCCCCAGGGGAGCATCTGAATTACACC
>CAYTUH010000137.1:0-6727 GCA_964441165.1 uncultured Syntrophaceae bacterium | reverse complement strand
AACCGTCTGCATGACGTATGCTATTCCACAACTGTTCGAAGTATTGACAATCAACACGACCTCATCCGCGCCATAGGTGTCCCGTATCGAATGCACGTCATCCATATACCCGTCATCGGTTCCCCGGAGTCGATCGAGTGTCACACTCCAGTCGAAAGAGTCCTCACTGTAGACGACCTCGGCGGTGTGAACCAGGCGCAGCCGTTGCAGAACCCCGCTGTTCTCATAACCGGTATTGCTTTCCGTAATCATCAGATCGATCAGGTTCTCCATCGCGGTTGTCCCGCCGGCACCGGATCTCGCATCCACGGTATAGACCACCAGGACATCAATCGAATCTGCGCTGACCATTGCCGTATCTTCGAAGGAAAGATCCTCTGCCAGGGTGACCACGACCGTAATCGGTGTCAACTCGGACGGGAACCGTGCCTGATCAATCTCCTGAACCCGATGCAAGCCTTCGGAAACATATCGCAGTTGATAGAAATGTTCGGGGATAGAGATGTTACCGGAAACGATATCCCCCTTAACAACCAGTATGACCTGGCTGTCAGGCATGCCCTGTATGGTTCCGACATAGGCATTTCCACCGGAAAACGTTTTAGCGGTTTTTTGGATATTTGTTTCCAGGACAATGTCTTCAAAAAGGTTCAAATTAAACGGTTTCGAAGCGGCAAGTCCCTCTCCAGTGCGGGGTTTGATAGCCTGCAATATATTAAAATCAACCTTTACAAGACGGGATCGCATCACAACGCCGGTGTCCGAAGCGCCAAGTCGAACAGAATCAGGGTCGACGCTGAAAAGATTCGGACTATCCGCCCCATTGGCGAAAATCGGAAATGAAAGCAACAGTATCACTATGATTAGTATGTGTTTTTTTAACCCTGAATATATCATTTTTCTCCCAACAAATTTTGATAGGAAATTACTTCATATAGGAGAGAATATATGGATGACGTTCTTGGATGTCAAACAGACGGCCCTCATATGCGGGGCCGATGACAGAAAAAGAGATGTGTCGCAATGTCCATCCCTTTGAGAAATCGGCTTGCTTTTTGGTCTGTTCTCCCTTCACAAAGGCTCGTTTGAGCACCCTGTTGACAGACCTCTCCGGCACGCACCGCAGAGAACCGGTCATTCTCTATCCACCCAGATAGAGGCGTTGCAGTTCCGGATTTTCAAGAAGATCCCTGCCGGGGCCGGTGAGACGATTCCGCCCCAGTTCCAGAACATACCCGCGATGGGACACGGAGAGGCCCTTACGGGCATTCTGCTCCACCACAAGAAAGGAAATGCCCTGCCGATTCATGTCCTTGATTTGATTAAATATCAGATCGACCACCAGGGGTGAAAGCCCGAGGGACGGTTCATCAAGCAGGACCAGCCTGGGCTTCAAGATCATGGCCCGGCTCAAGGCCAGCATCTGCCGCTCCCCGCCGGACATCACCCGGGCCGGGCGATTGCGGTAATCTTTAATAACAGGAAATTTCTCGAATACTTCCTCAATGGCCCGATTGAGTCTGGATTTGTCACCGAGCAGGGATCCGGCGATTTCAAGGTTTTCGTACACCGTAAGATTGGGAAAGATATTTTCCCCCTGGGGAATAAATATCAGCCCCATCCGCCCTTTGTCCGCGATGCTCGTGTGGGTCACATCCCGCCCATCGAAGATGATCCTGCCTCCGGTCGGATCGAGCTGTCCGGCAACGGCCCGCAGGACGGTTGACTTTCCCGCACCGTTGGGGCCAATGATGCACACGATTTCACCTTCATCGACAACAATATCCACATCGTGCAGAATGGTGACAGGTCCGTATCCTGCCGTCAGGGTATCTACCTCAAGCAACATGATCCTGCCTCCCCAGATAGGCCTCGATGACCGCTTCATTCTCCTGGGCCTCGCCGGGCGTCCCGGAGAATATGAGACTCCCCGAATCCATGACCAGCACCCGTTCACATAACTCGGCCATAAACGGCATGTTGTGTTCAATCAAAAATATCTGAATGCCCCGATCACTGAGTTTTACGATAATATCGACAAGCTGCCGGATCAGCGTGGGATTGATTCCCGCCGTCGGTTCGTCCAGGAGAATCATCTTGGGGCTACCCATGAGTACCCGCCCCAGCTCTACCAGCTTTTGCTGCCCGTAACTGAGATGGCCGGCAAGTTCATCCCTCATGTGGGTGATATTGACGATCTCCAGTATTTCGTCCGCCCGTTCCCGGTTGCGCCACTCCTCCTGCCTGACCTGCGTCGGTTTTAGAAAATTGGGGAAAAACCGTTCTCCCATCTGATTCGGCACCGCCGCAATGAGGTTGTCGACCGTCGATAGAAACGGCAGAATCCGTGTCTGCTGGAAGGTTCGTATAAGCCCCATCCTGCTTATCATGTGGGGTGAACGCCGGGTGATCTCTTTTCCATCGAAGAAGATTCGCCCTTCGTCAAGTTTGTAAAAACCGGTGATCATGTGGAAAAGGGTGGTTTTGCCGCTGCCATTGGGGCCGATGAGCCCGGTAATGCCCACCTTTCCAAGCTCGAAGCTCACATCGTTGACGGCCATGAGACCGCCAAAACACTTTGTTACCTGCTCAACCCGTATCATCACGTACCCCTGTACTCAGGTAAGATGCCTTCAGGTCGTTTCAGCATCATTATGACGAGGATCAGGCCGTAGACCATCCCCTGGATCGGCGCCACAAAGCGACCGAAGTCCGGGGGTATGGGAAGAAACCGTACGGCTTCACCGAAAAAGACAACGGCACAGGCACCCAGCACGGGGCCCCAGTTGGTGCCGCGTCCTCCCAGGACAACACAGAGCAGGACCAGAATGGTTTCATTCAGTGTAAAGTCCCCCGGACTTATGTAACTCACATAGTGGGCCCACAGGGCACCGGCGAGTCCGGCCAGAACGGAACCGACGGCAACCGCCTTGATTTTAAATACGAAGGCATTCTTGCCCAACGCCTGGGCCACATATTCGTCTTCCCGGACGACTTTCAGGGCACGCCCGAAGGGGCCCGTCGTCACGCGGCGTATGATAAGAAACACAAGCACGGTCAAAACCACACAGAAGACAAGATACATGGGCATTCCGTGAATTCCCTCGGCAATAAACGACGGACGGGGGATACCCGGCAATCCCATGGGACCACGCGTCAATCCGCGCTCGTTGAGGAAAAATAGCCGCACCATCTCCGCGAAAACCAGGGTGGCAATCCCGAAATAGTCTCCCGTCAGGCGCAGGGCCGGTATGGCGATGAGCGCCCCGAGCGTACCTGCAATAATCATGGCACACCCCATGCTCAACAATACGGGCATACCCTGAAGACTCAGGAGTGCCGACGCATAGGCACCGATGCCGAAAAACGCGACGTGGCCGAAGTTATACAGACCCGTGTATCCCAGCTCCAGATTAAGCGAGATAGCAAAGATGGAATAAATTGCCACCAGTATCATGATGTGAAGGAGATAATCCATACGTCAGCGCACACCTCCCGCAATTCCGAAGATCCCCCGGGGCCTGAAGAGGAGCATCAGGATAATAACGGAGAAGGAGATAAAATCCTTATATCCGGGTGAGAAAAACGCGACGCCGACATTCTCGGCAATCCCGATAAAGAGTCCTCCCAGGAGCGCCCCCCACACATTGCCCGCACCGCCCAGAAGGACGGCGGCAAACGCCTTGATGAGATTGGTGAGCCCCATCATGGGTTCCAGATTGGTATCGAGGGCCAGTAGAATTCCCCCCGTACCCGCGAACACGGAAGCCAGAATCCAGACCGTCAATCCGATCCGTTTCATGCTGATGCCCATGATATCCGCCAGGTCCATGTTATCCGATACTGCCCGCAGTGACTTCCCCAGAATGGTGAAGTTAAGCAGAATATACAAAAACCCCAGGAAGACCAGCGCCGCCCCCACCATCGCGAGCTGAATCCATGTAATACTCAAGCCGGCAAACGTGATCCCCCGCGTCAGTCCCAGGCCGTACGTCATCAGGTCGGAACCCCAGATCAGGCGAATCGCATTGCGCAACAGATACGAAAGCCCGATAGAGGCAATCAAGAGTGTAATATGACCGCTGTGTCTGAGCGGCTTGTACACAAATCGGTCTTGGGCAAGCCCGATAATCACGGTAATCAGAAGGGCCGGCACAATGGCCGCGTAAAGGGGAAGCGAAAAGGGTCCCAGGTAAAACAGAAGGACGAGATATGCCCCCCAGGCGATCAGTTCGCCATGGGCAAAGTTGATGAACCGGAAGACCCCGTAAACCATGGTCAGCCCTACGGCAAACATGGCATACACTGAGCCCGCCACCACGCCGTTGAGCAGAAGCTGCAGATAATAGGTCATTCAGCACACCTTGTATAATATGGAAAGAGGGGACCGAGTGTCCCCTCCTTCATCTCCATCATATTTCGTATATCGATTATTTGTAATCTACGATCTTGCCATCTTTGACGGTCCAGCGTCCGTACGTCGCGCCACAGTCTCCGTCGGCATCAAGACTTTTGTCTCCGGTCACCCCGACAAACCCCTGACTCTCGGCAATCAGGGCCTTTCGAATATCATCCGGCGACATCGATTGAGCGGCTTTGAGTGCCTTGGCGGTCAGCTTGACCATGTCGTAATTATATTCCCCGAAAATCGGTGATTTATTGCCCGGATATTTTTTATCCCAAGCCTCTTTATAGTGCGTATAATTCGGTGTTTCCTGCGAAAAGGTCGGATAGGTACCGATGACTCCTTCAGCCGCACCCCCTGCCAGTTCGACCAGTTTGGGGGATTTCGAAGCGGATCCCATCAGCCATTGTGTCGACATATTGGCCTCATAGGCCTGCCGCAGGAGTGTCGCCCCTTCCTTAATATAGGTAAGATTTACGATCGCTTTCGGTTTGAGCCGTTTGATTCTGAGTATTTCACTCCGGTAGTCCGTTTTCCCTTCCTCATGGGCAAATTCGTCCAGGATTGTGCCGCCGTCTTTCTTGAATTGCGCCTTGAAGACATCAGCCAGGCCGACACCCCAGTCGTTATTGATATAGGTCAGGACCACTTCTTTATATCCCAGTGATTTTGCGAGCTCTGCCACACCTTTGCCCTGCAGGAGGTCCGACGGAAACACGCGAAAGACGTAGGAACCGCATTTTGTAATATCGGCAGCGGCACTTTCCGCACCGATCAGAATCGTCTTGTTCTGCTGGGCGATGGGGCATACCGCCAGGAAATTCGAACTGGCGGCAGGACCGAAAATCACGGGGAATTTATTGATGGTAATAAGTTTCTGAATAGCCGACACAGATCCCTTGGAGGTGGAGTTATTGTCCTCAAAGAAGATCTTCATGGGCGTTCCGTTGATTCCCCCCTCGGCATTGACTTCATCCAGAGCCAGGTTCATGGCCCGCTGGAAACCTTCGCCGTACACGGCAAGTTTGCCCGTCAGAGGCGTCACCGCCCCGACCACGACTTCGTCCGCGGATGCCACTGTCGCATACACCATCGTTGCAATTAAAAGCACACACAATCTAACCAGGATCTTTTTCACGCTACCATCCCCCTTCTCTGATAATATTTATTTTTGCGCCGGATTTATGTCTCAATAAGATGTCGCTCTGGGTAAGGCCCCGCAGACTTTGAATACGATGAGGGGTTGACGTCGAGAGGACTGTGCATCGAAACGGCTACTGATTAAACTTTCATTGAATCATTTGTCAAGGAATTTATTGAAATTGGAATTTTATTGTTTTCGATAGTCGGAAGCTGTTATATCTGGACCTCTTGAAGGGGAAAACGATTATGATAGGTTTTTTTGACTCAGGTTTCGGTGGATTGACCGTACTGAAAAGTGTTGTTCGGGAGCTGCCGGAGTATGATTATCTGTATCTCGGTGACAATGCGAGGGCTCCCTATGGGGAGCGGTCCCCGGAAATGGTATACGAGTGCACCGTACAAGCAGTTGAATTTCTTTTAAAGAAAGGGTGCCTGCTGATTGTTGTTGCCTGTAATACCGTGTCTTCCGGGGCTCTGAGAAGGATTCAGCAGGAATTTCTGCCGGGGACATATCCCGACAGGAAGGTGCTTGGTGTGGTCAGACCTTCATCTGAGGAGATAGTAGACAGGGGGTGCCGAAAAATAGGCATACTTGCCACGGAAGGGGTTGTCAAGTCGAAGATTTACACGGAAGAGCTTGAAAAGCTAAACCCCTCAGTAGAAATATTTTATCAGGCCTGTCCTCTTCTTGTGCCGATAATAGAGGCTGGAAAACAGGACGAAAAACATTCTGATGTCGTTGTATCCGAATATCTGGGCAGTCTGTTTGCTCGGGAGGGCAAAATAGACACGATACTCCTTTCATGCACCCATTATCCGATACTGTATGAAGCATTCAGGAAACACACCCCTTCTCATGTGGAAATCCTCACGCAGGGGCCGATCATTGCACGTAAACTGAGAGATTATCTGGAAAGACACCCGGAGATGGAAGAGAGACTCTCCAGAGAAGCCACCCGTGCGTTTTTTACCACCGACTCTCCGGGAAAATTTGATCGACTTGCCAGCGTATTTTACGGAGAATGCATACAATCAATGCCGGCAATGGGTACGTGAAACCCTCAACCTTCCTGGGCGTCGGCGGGCGAAAGATCTTCAGGGATGATATGTGGGGACGGCTGCGTTTCCCCTTTCTGGCCGATTACCGGCATTATGAAGAGCATGGATTGTTCGATTTTC
>CAYTUH010000136.1:2078-6748 GCA_964441165.1 uncultured Syntrophaceae bacterium | reverse complement strand
ACTGGAAAGGGCCATCGGAAAAGGCCCTGCAGTTCACGCTCGACTTCAGGGACATGATCGGCGAACTCGACATGATTCATGTGATCGATGAAAAATTGACCGTAAAGGGCATGCGGGAACTCAGAGAACGTCTGGCAGCCACAAGGAAGGTATGCCTTGACAAAGGGGTCGATGCCGAGTTCCACATATACGCAGGTAAAACCGGTGATGAAATCGTTACCGCGGCAAAGGATTACCGGGGCACTTCGATTATACTTGGCGTTGAACCGAAGAAGTCCTTCGTTGGAAGGTGGTTTCACAAGGGAGCTGCCCATGTGGTGGCGGAAAAGTCGGAAATTCCTCTGTTCCTGATCCCGTCGGGAATAAAAAGCGCATAACCAGAAAAGTAAGGATTGCGGTGCAATGGAAGTTACCCTTTTGGTGCAAGCGGCGGAAGACGCCTTCAGGATTCTTGAGAATGCGAGAATCCAGGCGGTAGAACTTCTCAATACGGCGGCGAAATTAACTTCCGAGACACGGTCGATCGAAGAGAGAAAAGTCGAGGCCATTCTCAGCGGTGCCAGGAAAAGCAAATCGGGATTCCAGAATTTCATCGCCACCTTCATCATGCTCTTCATATTCTGGGCATTGCTTTCCGGCAAGTATGACACCTTTCACCTGACCCTGGGGGTTATATGCTCGCTCTTCATTGCGGCAATAGGGCACAACCTGATCTTTGCCAATATGCGTGTCGGTGACATCAGGGTGATCATACAGCGTTTTCTTGCCTACGTACCGTGGCACATGTATCAGATTATCGTTGCAAATATTGATGTTGCCGTTCTTGCGCTGTCTCCCGGGATGCCGATTGATCCAAAGATAATCCGGTTCAAGACAAAACTGCAGAGCGATATCTCCTGGGTCACCCTTGCCAATTCGATTACACTGACACCGGGAACCATCACCATTGATATTGAAGAAGGCGAATTTGTGGTCCATGCCCTGTCGAAGAAGCTTGCCGATGACCTCAATACGGGGGAAATGGAAGACCGGGTCGCCCATGTGTTCATGGAAGCCGATCACATATATATACAGGACGTCCTGGATGTGGCGCGGATATTTGCAGAACTGAAATAGGAGGGGAACTCAGCCATGATGATCGTCCGCAGTGAAGACATAATCATACGCACCATCGCACGAATTCTCGTGCCCTTCATACAGCTTTACGCCCTCTATGTCATCATGCACGGGCATTACAGCCCCGGCGGCGGCTTCCAGGGCGGTGTCATTCTGGGTGCGAGCCTGGTCCTTCTCTTCATTACTCACGGGTATGACGAGGTAAAGGGACTGGTGACCGAAAACATGGCGATTGTCATGAGTTCAATCGGGGTGCTGATCTATGCGGGAATCGGTTTGCTCTGCCTCATACTCATGGGCAATTGTCTTGACTACAGCAGATTGCATGCCCTGTTGCATGTAGATCCCGTTCACGCCCGTTCACTGGGGATACTGGGTGTCGAACTGGGCGTGGGGATGGCGGTAATGGCCGTCATGTTTTCCATATTTTTCGATATATCCACGGGGGGTATATCACCGGAAGAACGAGACAACAAAGAATAGGCTACCGCGGGGATCAATGACGGAACCTGTCTCCCGAAGTACGGCAAGGGGTGCTGTCACTGAAAACGGGTGACCGGTGGCGAAAATGTCTTCAAAGTGAGGTTCGGTAATGAATGGATTTTTCCTGGCAGTCGGACTGATGCTCTGTGTGCTTGTATTGCTTGTATTGTACAGGGTCGTATTCGGTCCCGGTGTCTTCAACCGGATCGCGGCGATTTCCGCCGTCGGTACCAAGACGCTGGTGATCCTCCTCATCTTCGGATACCTTTACGGGAGGGTGGAGATGTTTATCGATATCAGCATGGTCTATGCGCTCCTTAACTTCATCGGTTGCGTTGCCGCGTCGAAATATTTGGAAACAGAGGGATTACAATAATGACCGTTATGAAAGTACTGTCGATTCTCTTTATTCTGGGCGGTTTGTTCTTCTTTCTGACTGCCACCATTGGTCTCCTGCGGTTTCCGGATTTCTTTACCCGGTTGCACGCGACGGGCAAGGGAGACACGCTCGCCGTCTTCCTGTCGCTTCTCGGACTGGCTTGCTATGAAGGGTTTTCATTGACGGGACTCAAGATTGTCATTATTGCCGTATTCATGTTTATTGCACAGCCTACGGCGACGCATGCCATCTCGAAGGCCGGCATGCGATACGGGCTGAAACCATGGAAAAAGGGGGATGAAGTGCAATGAATATAGCCTTTGATCTCATTCTCCAGATATTCATCATCATCTGCGCCGTTGCCGCGATAACGGTAAAGGATCTTTTGAGCGCCGTCATGATACTGGGCGCCTACAGCTTTTTCATGTGTCTGATGTGGGCTCAGATGGGCGCCGTCGATGTCGCCTTTACGGAAGCGTCGGTGAGTGCGGGGATCGGTACGATACTCTTTATTGCCGCGCTGATGAAGACAACCAGGAGGACAAAAGATTGAGATTTCTGAGCTTGATTGTCACAGTCATTACGGGTGCCTTTCTTCTCTATGGTACGCTCGACATGCCCGATTGGGGTGATCCCGGCTCGCCCGCCAGCAGTCATGTGTCACCGCGCTATATCACCAAGACCGAGATCGAGACGGCGACGCCGAACATGGTCACATCCGTTCTGGCCGACTACCGGGGGTATGACACACTCGGTGAGACCACGGTCATTTTTACGGCGGGGATGTCCTGCATACTGTTACTGAGACGGCGAAAAAACAAACGGGTGGATTAAACGGCAGGGCTCACAGGGACGCAGGCATTACCGGCAGGGGCGGTAGAGTGGACTGCTTCCTGGCCCGTACCACCTGTCAAAGGATGCACAAGATTCTGCGGGGGTTTTCATGCTGGAATTCATGATAGCGAAATACAATTACTGGATTTACATTATTCTGATGATGATCGGTTTCTATGCCATGATTGCAAAGAACAATCTCATCAAGAAAGTGATCGGGATGAATATCTTTCAGACGGCAATCATCCTCTTCTACATTTCCATTGCATTCAAGAAGGACGGCGCAACGCTGCCGATCCTCACCGATGCCGACGTCCACGCCGCCCATGACGCCATCAACACGGTGCAGTACATCAATCCGCTGCCTCATGTCCTGATGCTGACGGCAATCGTCGTCATGGTGGCCACACTCGGTGTCGCCATCGCAATTGCGATCATGATATATCGGAAATACCATACTCTCGAAGAAGATGAAATATTGAAGGTACTGAAATGATTGTAGAACAAGCTCCCATTCTCATTGTCGTCATTCCCCTGATGTGCGCGCTTGCCTGTCCTCTTATCGGCTGGCTCAAGCGGGACCTCTGCTACCCCTGGACCGTGCTTTCACTACTCGCATCGACCATTTGTTCCTTTGTCGTATTGGGCTCGGTGATACAGAACGGGCCGGTTCATTATTACCTGGGAAGCTGGATGCCGCCCTGGGGGATTGAATATGTCATCGATCACTTGAATGGAATGATGCTCGTGCTCATTTCCGGTTCGTCCTTTCTGGTGGCGCTCTATTCGAAGGAAAGCATCGAGCAGGAACTGCCTGACCGATTCGTTTATTTCTATACCATATTCATTTTACAGGTGACGGGTTTTCTCGGAATCGTCATTACGGGAGACGTCTTCAATCTCTACGTATTCCTGGAGATCGCATCACTGGCGGGTTATGCCCTGATTGCCATAGGTGAGGAAGGCGCACCTCTTGCAAGTTTTCGCTATATCATTCTTGGAACGATAGGCGCCTGTTTTTATCTGCTGGGAGTGGGATACCTTTACATGGTCACGGGATCGCTCAATATGGCCGATCTTTCAGGGATACTTCCGAAACTCTACGGTTCACGTGTCGTTCTGGTGGCATTCGCCTTCTTCATGGTGGGCATCGCGCTGAAGATGGCCCTCTTTCCCCTCCACGTCTGGCTTCCCGACGCCTATACCAAGGCTCCTTCCGTGGCCAGCTCCCTGCTTGCGCCGCTGATGACGAAAATCGCCATCTACGTCATGATACGGATCATGTTCACCGTCTTCAGGCCCTATCTCTCCTTCGGCCTGCTCCCCATGTCCCAGATCATGCTCTTTGTCGGAATCGTGGCCATCTTTGCAGGTGCGATCATGGCGCTTGCCCAGACCGACTTCAAGCGGATGCTCTGCTACATTATCGTTGCGGAAGTCGGCTACATGGTGGGCGGCATCGGGCTTGCCAATGTCGTGGCGATAAAAGGTGCAATCCTCCACATCCTTAATGACGTCATCATGACCCTGGGTCTCTTCTGCGTTGCCGGCATCATCAGCTACAAGATGAAATCCCATAACCTTGCAGACTTCAAGGGAATATTCAGAAAAATGCCCCTCACCATGGCGGCCTTTCTCACGGTGGCCCTCTCGATTATCGGTGTGCCGCCGACCTGCGGGTTTTTCAGTAAATGGTACCTCATACAGGGGTCAGTCGTTGCGGGTAACTGGATATTCATCGTGGCGTTGCTCTTTTCGAGTCTGATCAATATCATCCTCTTTTTCAGGATCATCGAAATAGGATATTACAATCTTGATGAATCAGACGGCGGGCATGGACACGAAGCAAAGACCGTCA
>CAYTUH010000136.1:0-2068 GCA_964441165.1 uncultured Syntrophaceae bacterium | reverse complement strand
GTTCACCATGCTCGTTCCCACCATTACCGTGGCCGTTATCATTCTTCTTGTCGGGCTCTATAATCAGTCGATTCTGACCAATATCGTTCAGTTCGCCGTTCCGAAGCTGTAACGAGATGGCTGTCGGCGCACCTGTGCGACTTTTCATCCAACTTCCTGTCGGGCGAAAGGGTCCTTCGGTATCAGGGAAAGAAGAGACCTCTATCACGGAAAGGTGGCCGATCATGTCGAAACAACCGGTCCTGGGCGGAGAGTTCGGAAGTCTTTTGCACACTGTGTCCGGCATCGCATCAGGACAGGTTCTGTCATTATCGTGAAACCACTTCTCGGTGCCCATACGTCGATATCCGGCGGTCTCGAAAAGGCTCTTCTCAGGGGACGTGACCTGGAATGTCCGACAATACAGATATTTACGAAGAACGCGACCACCTGGCGTGAACGTACCCTCGACAGGGATGAAATATCGCTGTTCCGGGCCACCGCCCATGAAACGGAGATAGTGCCGGTTGTGGCACACAACAGTTACCTTGTGAACCTGGCTTCTCCTGAAGATGATCTTTATGAAAAATCACTCAGTGCCATGTTTCAGGAGTTGGTTCGATGCGAGCAACTCGGCATCGGAGATCTCGTCATTCACCCGGGGGCGCATCGCGGGCAAGGAATTGCCGGTGGCATTGACCGTATTACCGATGCCCTGAATCGCCTTTTCCGGGATACCCGGGGATTCTGCGTGCGAATTATCCTCGAGATGACGGCGGGGCAGGGAACGGCAATCGGATGCCGGACCGATCATATCGCGATGATTATAGAAAGGGTGCACGAACAGGCGCGGGTGGGCATCTGTCTCGATACCTGCCATATCTTCGCCGCCGGATACGACATAGGGAATGCCGATGGCTGGGATGCATTTCTCGAAGAGATGAATGAAATGGTAGGG
The DNA here is from genome assembly GCA_964441165.1 of uncultured Syntrophaceae bacterium. Taxonomy (GTDB): domain Bacteria; phylum Desulfobacterota; class Syntrophia; order Syntrophales; family UBA2210; genus CAYTUH01. The sequence continues at coordinate 1,131 of CAYTUH010000136.1, read as the reverse complement.
CTTGAAAGGATACGGGTCATGCATCTGAACGATTCCCTGCGGGAATGCGGTTCACGTGTTGATCGGCATGCGGATATCGGAAAAGGCATGATCGGCGAAAAACTCTTTCGGGCGATAATGACCGACCGCCGTTTTCAGTCGATTCCCAAGATAATAGAAACACCGAAGGAAAAGGACCATGTCAACTTGAATCTTTTACGGGAATATGCAAAGAAGTCATGACGTGGGACGATGAGCGGCGAAGTACCGGATGTACAGTCACCATCAGCCTGACGGTGGGAATCTAACCATTGAAAAAAAAGAAAAAACATGATTTACAATACTGCCGGTCGACGAAAATTCATGATGAGGGGACGACAATGAAAATCAGGGGTGCTGTACTGCTGTGTCTTGCACTGTTTGTGATAATGACGGGATCACTCCGGGCTGAGGAAGTGAGTTCCGTTGCGGTGCTGCCATTTTACGTAAACAGCTCCGATTCAATCGATTATGTGAGAAACGGTGTGTGGGACATGCTGATTTCACGGCTTTCCTCCCATGGTGAGATAAGTGTAATTGCTAAAGAGCCTGTACTCGGCGTTTTGAAAAGCATGCCCGAGGCGGACATGAAGGCATCGGATATGTATCGGATTGGCGAGATGCTTCACGTCGAGTATGTCGTATGGGGAAGCATTACCAAGATAGGAAACAGCATAAGCCTTGACGGAAAACTCTTCAGAACCGGAGACCGTGACGTATCCTTGAGTGTTTACGAGCAGTGCAGGAACGTTGATGAAGTGATACCGAAAGTAGACATCTTCGCGCAGCGGATAAACGATCATCTTCTCGGACGTGAGCCGGTGGCGCCGGCGGTACCGGTCAAAATAACGGAAGAACCCGTCGCCGCAGCTGAACATGAGTATCAGGAGGAAAAGCCCGAACTTCCCGACGTCACCGGGGCGCTGAAATCGGAAAAGGGTACCTTTACGTCAATCGTCGCGGTTCCCGCTGCAGGCGAAGAAGAAAGCCCCCAGCAGCAGAGTGAAGATTTCTGGATGAGTCAGAAATATGGAAAATCCTTCAAGGGCATGGATATCGGTGACGTAGACGGTGACGGTCTGAAGGAAGTGGTGGTGATTGATGACAACAGTC
>CAYTUH010000135.1:2230-6808 GCA_964441165.1 uncultured Syntrophaceae bacterium | reverse complement strand
AGGAGCCTGAGACGGAAGCTGCCGCGACGCCCCTCCCACCGTCCCGGGAGGTCGCCGAAGCGAAGAAACCCGAGGAAAAGGGTGTGGGCGCGACACAAGAGGAAGCGGTGGAGAAACCGGAGGCGGTCAGGAAAGAAGCGGGGCGGTCTGCGGAAGCCCCCAAGGAAGCTGCTGCGCCGCGTGACCGGGAACGAGTGGAGAAAAAGGCGAAGCCCGTTGCTCCCGAAGCACCCAAAGCGAAGGCGGTTGCCGGAGAGGCGAAGCCCGATGAAAAACCGCTTGAGAAAGAAGACGCCGAGGCACTGAAAAAGAAAAAACGGCCTGTGGAGGTGGTGGTCGATGAATCGCCTGTCCGCAAAAAAGCCTTCATCAAGCAGCGTGTCGACAAGAAGGATCGACGGGTAAAGAAATCGCGGGATGCCGAAGGCCAGAGAAGCTGGAAGGACGAAAAGAAGGAAGTCGTCGTCCAGATGAAGGAGACCATGATTACGACCCCCAAGGCAATCAAGAGAAGAATCAAGGTACATGAAGCGATCCGGGTCGGCGATCTTGCGAAGAAGATGGGCGTCAAGGCCAGTGAGATCATAGGTAAACTCATGTCGTCGGGTATGATGGTGACGATCAACCAGTCGATCGACGTCGATACGGCGGCACTCGTGGCGAGTGAATTCGATTACCAGGTGGAATCGTCAGGATTTGAGTATGAGGAATTCATTCAGAAACAGGCCGCATCACCGGAAAAATTGAAGCCCCGTCCGCCCGTCGTCACGATCATGGGCCACGTGGACCATGGCAAGACGTCCCTGCTCGATGCCATCCGGGAGACCAATGTGATCGACGGCGAGTCGGGTGGCATTACCCAGGCCATCGGTGCCTATCACGTCACCCTGAATGATCAGGACATTGCCTTTGTCGACACCCCCGGCCACGAGGCCTTTACCGCGATGAGAGCCCGCGGTGCCCAGGTCACCGACATCGTGGTGCTCGTGGTCGCCGCCGACGACGGCGTGATGGATCAGACCGTTGAGGCGATCAACCATTCGAAGGCCGCCGGTGTGTCCATCATCGTGGCCATCAATAAAATCGACAAACCGGGAGCGGATCCCGAACGGATCAAACAGCAACTGTCGGAACTGGGCCTTATCCCCGAGGCATGGGGCGGCGACACGATTTATACCGAAGTCTCGGCGAAACAGAAGGTCGGCATCGAAGAACTGCTTGAATTGATTCTCCTGCAGGCGGATGTGCTCGAACTGAAGGCGGATCCCGACAGACCGGCCCGCGGCGTGATCATCGAATCGGAACTCGACAGGGGCCGGGGACCCGTGGCAACGGTTATCGTACAGGAAGGGACGCTCCGGGAGGGAGACTCCCTTGTTTCCAAGACCGAATACTGTAAAGTGCGGGCCATGCTCGACGACAAGGGGAGGCGGGTGAAGGAGGCCGGTCCGTCGATGCCGGTGGAAGTCATCGGATTTTCCGACGTTCCCCAGGCGGGCCTTGATTTTGTCTGTGTGGAAGATGACAAGAAGGCCCGAAGCATTGCCGATTACTGGGCCCGGAAAGAGCGGGAGCGCGAACTGTCCCAGTCGACCAAGATAACCCTCGAACAACTCTATGATCGGATCAAGGAGGGGACGAAGGAGTTCAACGTCATTATCAAGGCTGATGTGCAGGGGTCCGTGGAAGCCCTTACCGATGCCCTGCTGAAACTCAGTACCGATGACGTCAAATTGAAAGTCATACACGGATCCGCCGGCACCATTACGGAAACCGACGTCATGCTTGCTTCGGCTTCCGATGCGATTGTCATCGGTTTCAAGGTCCGTCCCGATTTTCGCGTGAGTGATCTGGCCGAAAGAGAGGGTGTGGACGTCAAACTCTACGACGTTATTTATGATGTCATTGCCGACGTCCGGGCCGCCATGGAAGGCCTGCTCGAACCGATTGTCCAGGAGGTGGTCCAGGGTCGTGCTGAAGTCCGCCAGATCTTCCGGGTACCGAAAGTGGGCGTCGTGGCGGGCAGCTTTGTGACGGACGGCAAAATCACGCGAAATTCCCATCTCCGCGTGCTGCGTGACGGCGTCGTGATTTATGAGGGAAAAATTATTTCACTCAAGCGGTTCAAGGACGATTCCCGTGAAGTAGTTTCGGGGTATGAATGCGGTATCGGCATAGAAAATTTCAATGACCTCAGGGAAAGTGACGTCATCGAAGCCTTTACCAAAGAGGAAGTGAAGAGAACGCTTGAATAGAATCGTGAAGGCGCCGGAAGGATCTATCTCCGGTCTGTGGCTGTTGAAAGATGGTTGTGGGCATCGGCATGATTCAGCTCCATATCGAGGACAGCAGGTCGCTGAAGGAAAAGCGATCGGTTGTGCGGAAGATTGTCAACAGGACACAGAACAATTTTAACGCCTCCATCGCCGAAGTCGGGGCGCTGGACAGCTGGACGGACAGTGTGATCGGATTCAGCATGGTGGGAAACGACAGGGGTTTTATTAACTCAAAAATGGATAAACTTCTTACATTTGTCGAAAATCTTCATCTTGCCGATGTGACTCACTCCGAGATCGAGATTACCAGCATATCCGATGTGATCGACAAATAGCGAGGAGCATGAGAGGAAGGAACAGTGGGATTTCAACGGGCCGACAGAGTGGCCGATCTCATCAAAGCTGAAATATCACACATCCTGCTGCGGCATATTCAGGATCCGCGCCTGCAGAATGTGACCATCACCGATGTGGAGGTAACAAAGGACCTTCACCTGGCAAAAGTCTTTTTTGTCCGGATGGGGGAACGCGAATGCAGCGACGACACCAAAGAGGGACTCCGGAGCGCTACCGGTTTTCTGAGGAGAGAGCTCGGGAAGAAGGTGCAGCTCCGCTATGTGCCCGAATTGATGTTTATTTATGATGAATCCTTTGCCTATGGCGACAGGATAGAACGGCTCCTTGCCGAAGTCAAGACAGACGAGCAGGAAGAAGAAAACACGATATCAGATGCTGGACAGGATTGCTGAAATTATCAACGCAGGATCGAGATTTCTTATTGCATCGCACGTGAGGCCTGACGGCGATTCCATCGGATCGGTCCTCGCCCTCTATCACATGCTGAAGGGCCGGGGCAAGGAATCCGTGGTCTACAGTCAGGATAAAACGCCTGACGTGTATTCCTTTCTGCCCGGTGCGGAGGTAATCGTTCATCGACTGGAGCAGGGGACGTCCTTCGATGCCGTCTTTCTTCTCGACTGCAGCGACATCGACAGGGTGGGCGACGAGGCGCCGGCAATCGGGGCGATGAATCCGATCATCAATATCGATCATCATCGTTCGAATACGGTAGTGGCCCCCTACGCCGTGATTGACACCGGAGCGAGTTCAACGGGAGAAATCCTGTGCAGGCTCATGAACAGGGCGGGCGTGACCATCACCCCCGATATCGCCGTCAACATATACACGGCGCTCATGACGGATACGGGGTCCTTCCGGTACTCCAACACGGGGAGTGAAACCCTTCGGATGGCCGCCGAAATGGTTGACCGGGGAGCCGATGCACGGCTCATTGCCGAGCATATCTATGAAACGACGCCGCTGGTGAAAATACGATTGATGGAGCGGGGCTTGCAGACACTGGAATTTGATCGCGACGGAACCGTCGGTTCTATTGTCGTGACGCGGACCATGCTGGAGGAAACGGGAGCGTTGCCGGAACACACGGAAGGCCTCGTCGATCTGGTGCGGTCCATCGATAGCGTCATGATTGCGGTATTTTACCAGGAAATGACCGACGGCACATTCAAGGCAAGCCTGCGATCAAAGGGCGTCGCCGATGTTTCCCGGATTGCGCAGGCCTTTGGCGGAGGCGGCCATTTGAATGCATCTGCCTGCATGATCGCGGGGGATATTGCAACGGTGAAAGAGAAACTGCTCGGAGAGATTCCACGCGGCTGAAGGCCGGTGATGACGGATAGTGAGATATTGGAAGAGGCGAAGACACAGCGAATCAACCGTGACATGCATGGCGTAATTGTAATCGACAAGCCTCCGGGGAAAACATCCTATGATGTGATTCGAGATAATAAAAGAGTTCTCACGGCAAAAACGATCGGCCATGCCGGAACACTCGACCCCATTGCCACGGGCGTGCTGCCCGTCTGCCTGACCGAAGCGACGAAGCTCATGCAGTTCTTTTCAAAAGATGACAAGGAGTATCGGGCGACCATGCTTTTGGGTATCGAAACGGATACACTCGATATTGAGGGTACCGTTGTTGCGTCCCGTGACTCTGCAATCGACCCCGGGATGTTGAAGGACGTTCTGCACCGCTTCATCGGGAAAATCGAGCAGAAACCGCCGCGATACTCGGCAGTGAAATTCAAGGGAAAGCCCCTGTACCGGTGGACACGCCAGGGTGTGGACGTCGAGCCGCCTGCGAGAACGGTGGAAATCTACCGGCTCTCGCTGGAAGATGTCTCACTGCCCTACGCTACCTTCTCAGTCTCCTGCTCGAAGGGAACCTATATACGGTCGCTCTGTGCCGATATCGGTGCGGCCCTGGGCTGCGGAGCCTGCC
>CAYTUH010000135.1:656-2220 GCA_964441165.1 uncultured Syntrophaceae bacterium | reverse complement strand
GCTTAGAAGCGGCTGTTTTCATGAGACGCAGGCATTGCGGCTGGAGGAATACGATGATTGCCGAAAGGCCGATGTGATACGGGAGCGGCTCATTGCAATCGGTGATGCCCTTCCCGGTTTTCATTCACTTTCCGTCGACCCCCTGAGCGAGGAGCGGATCAGGAAGGGGCAACAGCCCGGAAATGAGATGTTTGCAGCCGCAGGGGATGTGGCGCCCATCAAGGGAGATGTGGTAAAGTTTATTTCCGAGGATCATTCGGTGGTTGCGGTTGCAAAAATGCTGGTGAATGCGGACGAGATGAACATCCTCGATGAAAACATGCAGGCGGTGAAGATTGTGCGGGTATTTAACCGGTAAAAGCGAGGGCGGATCGTGTCTCCCCTCCTGATCCTGCGGAGACACGAAACAAGGTGATAAAAAGTAGAATCAAACAATCATGCAAGGAGGAAATACACGGTGTTAGAAGAGGACAAAAAGAAAGACATTATCGATGAATACAAAACTCATGATGGCGATACGGGTTCTCCGGAAGTGCAGATTGCCCTGTTAAGCGCGCGAATACAATATCTGACGGAACACTTCAAGGCTCACAAAAAGGATCATCATTCCCGGAGAGGGCTTCTGAAGCTGGTGGGACGGCGGAGAAGACTGCTCGATTACCTCAAGAAGAAGGACGTCGAACGGTATCGCGAGATCATCAAGCGTCTCGGCTTGAGAAGATAGCACGACCGGGGGTGTACCGTAAAAAAGGAGTGGGCGCTTCACAGAGGCGAAGGAGTACCAGTGAATTTCGCACAGGGGAGTATCATCATCAACAACAGGTCGGGTTGAAGGGGTAGCATTACCCCGGCCTTACCGGAAAAGAGGAGTAAACACATACAATGAGTGAACTATTTAAAACAGATTTCTCGGGAAGAGAAATTTCCATTAAAACAGGGTACATGGCAGGACAGGCCGACGGTGCAGCCCTTGTAACTTACGGCGATACCGTCGTACTCGTTACTGCCGTATCTCTAACCACCAAACGAGAGGGCATCGATTTTGTCCCCTTGACGGTCGATTATCAGGAAATGACCGCGGCGGCGGGCAAGATCCCCGGCGGATTTTTCAAACGGGAAGGACGGCCCAACGAGCGGGAAATCCTGACATCCCGCATTATCGACCGGTCGACGCGACCGCTCTTTCCCAAGGGATATTCCTGTGAGACACAGATCGTTGCCACGGTGCTGTCCTATGATACCGAAAACAGCTCCGACGTGGTGGCCCTGCTGGGTGCATCGACGGCGTTGACGATGTCGGACATCCCCTTCAAGGGGCCCATCGCCGGTGTCAGAGTGGGCCGCGTGGAGAATGAATTCATCTGCAATCCCTCGGTGGAACAGCTCGAAAAGAGTGAACTGGACCTCTTCCTCGTGGGAAGGAAGGTCCTTTCCGAATCGGGCGACGGATATGACATCAATCTGGTGATGCTGGAGGGCGGCGCCCATGAGGTGGAAGAATCGGTGATCGTCGATGCGATCAACTTCGGGCTCACTGCCATGAGACCCGTCATCGAACTTCAGG
>CAYTUH010000135.1:0-646 GCA_964441165.1 uncultured Syntrophaceae bacterium | reverse complement strand
CGCATTCGGGAGGCCCTTGGAAAGGAAAAGCGGACCGTCGAACCTATTCAGATTGATGAAGCGTTGCGACAGGCCGTCTTTGATGCTGCCATGGAAGGCTTTACCCGGGGACTTACGACGGCGCGAAAGCAGGATCGTCAGGCGATTCTCAGAGAGACGCGGAAGGCTGCTGTTGCGGAGTTGGGCGAGGAAGATCCGCTCCTGATATCAAAAATCGGGATGCTTCTGGAAGAACTGGAACGGAAACTGCTCCGCGAAATGATTATCCGGGACAAGCGACGCATCGACAACAGGACCAACAGGGAAATCCGGCCCATAAGCTGCGAGGTCGGGATTCTTCCGAGAACCCACGGTTCGGCGCTCTTCACCCGGGGTGAGACGCAATCGCTGGCATTAGTGACCCTCGGCACATCGGCCGATGAACAGCGGCTCGATTACGTGGGGGGAGAGGAGATGCGCTCATTCATGCTGCATTACAACTTTCCACCCTACAGTGTGGGAGAGGCGCGGTTTCTGCGCGGTCCCGGAAGACGGGAAATCGGACACGGCGCCCTTGCACGACGGGCGTTGCTCCCGGTGATACCGTCACCAGACGACTTCCCTTACACTATCCGGATCGTTTCGGAAATCCTCTCGTCCAACGGTT
>CAYTUH010000134.1:0-6825 GCA_964441165.1 uncultured Syntrophaceae bacterium | reverse complement strand
GCCGGCGCGGCGACGATGGCAAAGTCGATTCCTTCGGGCAGGTCGTCGACGGAGTGATAGAACCTGGTGCCGTCGACCACATCGTATTTGGGATTGACGGGGTAGAGATCGCCCTTGAATCCCACCATTTTCAGTATAAGAAAGTAGGGAAGTTTGCCTCCGCCTAACTGGGCCGAGGCGCCAATTACCGCGATGCTGCTGGGATAGAACAGTTTTTCAAGATCCACAGATACACTCCCTTCATTGATGGGTGGCCTTCATCTATTATGGATGTGACGAGGAGTCAACCGAAAATGTCAATATTTGTGGATTCTCTGTTGACAAATGTCAATTTTCTTACCATAACGTGTCTGCATGTTTTAATGGGTGCCTGTCATCCGGGTTCGTCCGACGGAAACAGGAGTCGGCGGCCGACGCAGAGGGGGTAAAAAAGGGGCTTGCAGAGGCGGGAAAAAGCGCTTAAAGATATGCTGGAATCGGGAGGGAATAGGGTATGAGCTGTGTGGAGGCGGAAAAAACTGAAGCGGGTGTCTTTGAAAGAATATTCCATCCGAGGCGAATTGCCATCGTAGGGGTTTCTCCCAACGGCATGGGATTCGGGAGCGGCATGCTTGCCGCGCTTCTGGCGATAGGGTTTGAGGGGACCATATATGCCGTCAATCCCAAGGGGGGTGAATTCTTCGGCATGAAGCTCTATAAAAGCATCAGGGAAATTCCCACGCCTATCGACTTTGCCGTTATCGCCGTCCGTGCGGCCATCGTGCCCGAGATGCTCGATGCCTGCCGGGAGAAAGGCGCCGCAGGGGCTGAGATCCTGTCGTCGGGTTTCAGCGAAGCAGGTACGGATGAAGGGATTGCCCTGGAGAGAGAAATCCGGAAATGTGCGCAAAGGGGGATGCGGATAATCGGACCGAACTGCTTCGGGATATACTGTCCCGGGAGCGGTCTGACGCTGCTGCCCGGTCCCGAACTTTCGAGGGCGAGCGGTCCCGTCGGGTTCCTTTCCCAGAGCGGCGGCATGTCGATCGACTTTGCCCATCTGGGAAAGTGGATGGGTGTCAAATTCAGTAAAGTAATCAGTTTCGGAAACGGGGCGGATCTCCGCGAGGTTGAGCTTCTGCGATACATGCGTGATGATGCCGAGACGGAAGTGATTACCATGTATGTGGAAGGCGTGAAGGACGGCGAAGAGTTCTTCGATACGCTGAGAGACGTGACCGCAAAAAAACCGGTGATAGTCTACAAGGGAGGTCTTTCCGACGCGGGAAACAGGGCCGTTCTGAGTCATACGGCATCCATGGGAGGAAGCGCCCGGATATGGAAGTCGGTGCTGACGCAATGCAACGCCGTGCAGGTACATGATCTCAATGAAATGGCGCAGGCAAGCCTGGCCTTTTCCTGCCTCCCCGGAAAAGTCTATCGCGGCATTTCCGTAGCGGGAGGAGGCGGTGCGCTGGGGGTCAGCGCCTGTGATTCGGCGGAACGGTTCGGATTCGAACTTCCGCCTCTTGAAAGGGGGATCAGTGACCGCATTATGGAGATTCTTCCGAAGCCGGGATCGAGTGCCGGCAATCCCATCGATGTGGCAAACCCCATGGTGCCGCCCGACGTGCTCAAACAGACATTACTGTACGCGGCGGAAGACAGCAGGGTTGACATCCAGATCCTGGTTCAGCTGCTCTATCATTATAAATCCGTTGCACTGGGCCTGGGCGTCGAATCGGTAAAGGACGTGACTCCATACGGAGCCCTCGCCGATGCCGTCCAGGATGTGGTAAAGACCACCGGGAAACCGGTGATTCTTGTCCTCCCCAACAACAAGCGGGACAGGGAATCTCTCGATATTGAAGATATGATGCGTGAAGCGAGGGATATTTTTCTGGAAAAGGGGATACCGGTCTTTGACGATCTTACCGACGCGTTGCGTGCGGTGAGTCACGTATCGCATTATTACGAAAACAAACAAAGGAGACAGCAAGGAATATGAAGATTATCGAAGATGCGTTGAAAAGGGGAGCAAAGACACTGTCGGAGCATGAATCGAAACTCTTTCTGGCCGAACACGGCATTCCTGTTACCCGGGAGACCGTGGTTACTACCGAAGATGAAGCGGTGGCCGCGGCTGCAGCGATCGGTTACCCCGTTGTCCTGAAGGGCTCGGGCGAAGCGCTGAGTCACAAGACGGAACTGAACCTGATCGCCCTCGACATGCGTGATGAAGCCGATGTGCGAACAGCCTTCAAGGGATTTCGCTCCCGCACCGATGTGGAGGTTCCGGAAGTCCTCGTTCAGCAGATGGTCAAGGGCGACCGGGAACTGGTCATCGGCCTGACGCGGGACGAGCAGTTCGGTCCCTGCGTCATGTTCGGCCTGGGAGGAATCTTCACGGAGATCCTCGAAGACATCTCCTTCCGTGTGGCGCCACTGGAACGGATCGATGCAATGGAGATGATGGACGATATCAGGGGGAAAAAGATCCTCGGGCCTGTCCGCGGGAAACCGGCCGTCGACCGCGATGTGCTGGCGGACATTCTCGTGACCCTCGGACGGATCGGACTCGAGAACGAGAAAATCAAGGAGATCGACATCAATCCCCTGAAAATCGTGGACGGAAAACCGATTGCTGTCGACGCACTGGTCGTCCTCGATAATTAGAGTGCCGTCGGTGCCGTAAGAGAGCAGAACATGCCCGACGGCATGATTCGTGAGAAAGAGTGTATTTTTGAATGGTTCCCCTTGATGACGATACGTGGGAAGTGGTCTTTGTCGCTTCGGGCATGGCCCATGCGAGTATTGTTGTGGGAAGGCTCGAAACGGAGGGCATCCCTACGAAATTGAAGTATGAAGCGGTAGGCGCCATCTACGGCCTCACCCTGAACGGCCTGGGAGAGGTGAAGGTGACCGTTCCCTCTCAGTATCTCCTCCATGCGCAGGAGGTACTCTCCCGGACCTTCGACGAACAGGATATTGATTGGGAGAGGTGAGGCAGGATTAATGGATTCAGGGGAAATTGCCAAAGTAGCAAAGTAGCAAAGTAGCAAAGTAAAGCGCCCCGCAAGGGGAGGGCAACTCGAGACTCGAAACTGTTTTTGAGTGCTGAAAGTTGATAGCTTTTATTCTTACTTCTTAATTCTGGCTTCTTATTTCTATTTTTTATTTTTTTCAAGTTTTTACTGACCGCTGACGGCTGACAGCTTATTTAAAAGCCTTGCCTGAAGGACCGGGAGAAGGTAGAAACAGGGGTACAAACGATACAATTCAGAGGAGGTGTGATTATGAGAGTAGGCAAGACAACCCTGTGTCTCCTGACGGCTCTGCTGTGCATTCTTCTGATCGCGGGATGCGGCGGTATCTATACGCAGGTGAAGACGCCCATGCCGACGCTGGACATGCAGATCAATGCCGACAGCCAGGAGCGGGTGGGGTCGGCTTCCGCCGAAATGTTCCTCTGGTTCTTCGTCCTCGGTGACTGCAGCACGGCAACGGCCATGAAAAACGGCGGCATCACGAAAATCCATCATGTCGACACGGAGTTCCGGAATATCCTTTTCGGCATCTACGGCAAATTCACTACCGTGGTTTATGGGGAATAGGGACGGCGGGAATCCCTTCGAATTGCGGTCACATTCATGCGCTGCAGGGAGGTGATGATGGCAGACGATATCTTTCGGACATTGCAGAAAAGACTGGATATGTATTCGATCGGATTTCCGGCGACGGAGAGCGGTGTGGAGATCGAGATACTGGAGCGTCTCTTCACCGAGGAAGAGGCGGCGCTTTTTCTGGAACTCTCTCCGCTGCTGGAGACACCTGATTCAATTGCCGGGCGTCTGGGCAGGCCGGCCACCGAGGTGGCGGACCAACTGGAGGATATGGCTGCCCGGGGGCTCCTCTTTCGTCTGCGGAAAGATGATTCCGTCAAATACGGTGCAATTCCCTTCATGCACGGTCTGCTGGAATTCCGGATCAAAAGGCTTGAACGTGACCTGGTTGAGCTTTTCGAGCGGTACTATGACGAAGGGTTTAAAGAGGCCATCATTGACAGTTCCGATACCTTTCTCAGAACCGTTCCGGTGAACCACTCGATCGACCTTCTTCAACAGGTCGCCGCGTACGATGACGCCTGTGAAATCCTCAGGAAGGCAAAAATCATCGTCGTGGCGGACTGCATCTGCCGTAAGGAAAGGGGCATGGTCGGGCTGGCCTGCGACAAACCCGTTGAGACCTGTTTCATGTTCGGGAGCATGGCACAATACTATCTTGATAATGACATGGGCCGTCTGGTCGATACGAATGAGGCAATCCGGATACTGACGGAAGCCCAGGCCGCCGGGCTGGTGACCCAGCCGGCCACGTCACAGAACCCGTCGGGCATGTGCAACTGTTGCGGCGACTGCTGTGGAATCCTCAGATCGGTCAATATGATGGCCAAACCGGCTCAGCATATATTTTCCAACCATTATGCCGTTGTCGACGATGAGGCATGTTCGGGCTGTGAAATCTGCATTGACCGTTGCCAGATGGGTGCTGTGGGGATGAATGATGACGGGATTGCGGAGATCGATCGGGATCGCTGTATCGGATGCGGACTCTGCGTGACGACCTGTCCTGCCGAGGCACTCATGCTGGTGAGAAAATCGGAAGAAACATACAGAACGCCCCCGGCGACCAGTGCCGAGCAGATGCTGTCAATGGCCCGGAAGAGAGGCATACAGTTTTGAGGGCTTGGTAAAAGGTCCCACTGCGGCGTACCGCACGTACGCCGCATTCCTCGGAGTGTGCGTGCCTTGTATGTGAAGTTTTTTACTTTGCCGTCGGATATCTAATTTTTTTACGCGCATCAGTTTTAACAGTCCTTCTTTCGTTATGCCCCCGCGTTTTTCTTTCAAAAAATGCCCGTTCATTGGGCAAAAATTAGTTGACAGAAAAGGGCTATGTGGCTATAGTGCCGCCATTCGAAAGGGGACCTCCTGAAACAGTTGGTGCTCTTTGGATGCACAATCTGAGAATACGTTGCTGGGGGATCGTTCAACGGCAGGACAACGGACTCTGACTCCGTGAATCAAGGTTCGAATCCTTGTCCCCCAGCCATTTTTTTGTCATTTCCCCTGAGAAGCAATCTTTCCCCAGGAATCCCGCAACGGCACGATACGATTGAATACAAGTCTGTCCGGTTGCGAATCCTTCGAATCGGCACAGAAGTACCCCAATCGTTCAAATTGATACCTGTTTCCCGGTGCTGAATCGCGCAGGCTCTGCTCCACGTAGCATGGGGTCAGGATTTCAAGTGATTCCGGGTTCATATATTCCTTGAAGTCACCATGTTCGGCGGCCGGATCAGGTACCAGAAACAACCGGTCATAGAGTCGCACCTCGGCGGTGACCGCGTGTGCCGCCGACACCCAGTGGATAACGCCCTTTATCTTCCGGCCGTCGGAAGGCGGCGCATTCTTTGTTTCAGGATCGTAGGTGCAGTGGATTTCGGTCACCTCACCGGTCGTTTCATCCTTCACCATGCTTTCGTAACGAATCACATAGGCGTTTCTCAGGCGGACTTCCCGTCCCGGACCGAGGCGGTTGTATTTCTTCGGCGGGTCTTCGAGAAAATCATCGCGCTCGATGTAAAGCACCCGTGAGAAAGGAACGAGACGCGTTCCCATGGCCGGATTCTGCGGGTGGTTTGCACATTCGAACTCTTCCACGAGATCTTCGGGATAGTTGTCGATGACCAGCCGGAGGGGCCGCAATATGCCCATGGCCCGCGGGGCCTGTTCGTTCAGGTCGTCACGAACGCAATGTTCGAGAAGGGAAATGTCGATCAGGTTGTCATTCTTGGCCACACCGATGGAGGCACAGAAATTTCTGATCGCCGCCGGCGTATACCCCCGCCTTCGCATGCCCGCAACGGTGGGCATGCGTGGATCATCCCATCCCGATACATGGCCGTTCCGGACGAGTTCAATGAGCATCCGTTTGCTGAGGACGGTGTAGCTCAGGTTGAGTCGGGCGAATTCAATCTGCTGAGGTCGGCTGCCCGTAATAAGTTCCTTCACAAACCAGTCATACAGGGGGCGGTTGTTTTCGAACTCGAGTGTGCAGATCGAATGGGTGATGTTTTCAATGGCGTCGGAGAGACAGTGGGCGAAATCATACATGGGATAGATCACCCATTTCATGGCGGTCCGGTAGTGGGGTGACCGTTTGATACGGTAAATGACGGGATCCCGCATGACGATATTCGGGGATGCCATATCGATTTTGGCCCTGAGGACATGGGCTCCGTCATCAAACTCGCCGGCTCGCATCCGTTCGAACATTTCGAGGTTTTCCTCTACGGAACGGTTACGATAGGGACTTTCTTTGCCCGGTTCGGTAAAGGTGCCCCGGTACTCCCGTATTTCATCGGCGTTCAGGCTGCAGACATATGCCTTGCCGGCCTTGATGAGTGTGAGAGCAAATTCATAGAGTCGATCGAAGTAGTCGGAGGCATAGAAAAGGCGGTCGTCCCAGTCGAAACCGAGCCAGTGTATGTCGTTGATGATGGATTCCACATATTCGAGCGATTCGCCGCTCGGGTCCGTGTCGTCGAGCCTGAGGTTACAGGTTCCCCTGTACTGGGATGCGATGCCGAAATTGAGGCAGACCGATTTGGCATGCCCGATGTGTATATACCCGTTCGGTTCCGGCGGAAAACGTGTAGCGACGCGGTTCCCGTGTTTTTCAGTTCGCAGGTCTTCATCAATGATTTCACGGATGAAATCGGTTGGAGATGCGTTATTTGTTTCAGTCATGAGTTCAGACTCCTTCCGCCTGTCTATCGTTGTG
>CAYTUH010000133.1:0-6826 GCA_964441165.1 uncultured Syntrophaceae bacterium | reverse complement strand
GTATCGCCATCTGGCTTGCCTACATCACCTGCGGTATTTACGGTATCGCCATTGCCGGTGTCGGCATGCTCGGCACCGTGGGAATGACCATGTCCGTTGACAGTTACGGACCCATCGCCGACAACGCCGGCGGTATTGCAGAACAGGCCCATATGCCTCCCGAAGTCAGAGAGATCACCGACGGCCTGGACGCAGTGGGTAACACCACCGCCGCGATCGGTAAAGGTTTCGCCATCGGTTCGGCGGCCCTGACGGCGCTGGCCATGTTTGCCGCCTATACGGCAACCATTAAAACATTCCCCGGCTTTGAGAATTTCACCCTCGACCTGACGGAAGCGCACGTGATCACCGGTGTCTTCCTGGGCGGTCTCTTCCCCTGTCTCGTGGCGGCATTGACGATGAGCGCCGTGGGCGACGCGGCCTTCGACATGGTGAATGAAATCAGACGTCAGTTCAGGGAAATTCCCGGAATCATGGAAGGCACCACGCCGCCCGATACGAATCGCTGCGTTGATATCGCCACGACGGCGGCACTGAAGAGAATGATTCTTCCCGGTGTCTCGGCGGTTCTGGCGCCGATCCTGGTGGGAGTCCTGATCGGACCGGCGGCACTGGGCGGCTTCCTGGCGGGAGCGACCCTGGTGGGTGTCATCATTGGTCTGCTTATGGCCAATGCCGGCGGTGCCTGGGATAATGCGAAGAAATTCATCGAGCAGGGTAATTTCGGTGGTAAAGGCTCCGAGGCGCACAAGGCAGGCGTTGTCGGTGACACCGTAGGTGACCCCTTCAAGGATACCTCAGGCCCCTCGATGAACATCCTCATCAAGCTGATGTCGGTCGTTTCACTGGTAACGGCCCCCGCTATCGTTGCGCTCTATAACATGCTCTACTAAGCGGTAACAGCATTGCACGACAAAGGGGGGTGGACGTTTCCACCCCCCTTTTTTTTAGTAAAAATTCTTGACAGTGACGGTGAAAGGCTCTACGGTCATTACATCCGTCGTAATGAAGTAAATAATTATTAATTACAATATGTTTGCGAGAAAGGAAGGAATGTCTCGTGGGGTTCAGATGTGGCATAATCGGTCTCCCCAATGTAGGGAAATCGACCATTTTTAACGCCCTGACGGCGGCCGGTGCCGAGGTGGCGAATTATCCCTTTTGTACCATCGATCCCAATGTGGGCGTCGTACCCGTTCCGGATGAGCGGCTTGAACATATTGCCCGCGTTATTGCGCCTCCCAAGTTCACCTATACGACCATGCAGTTTGTCGATATCGCGGGACTCGTTAAAGGCGCGAGCAGGGGCGAGGGGTTGGGTAACAAATTCCTTGGAAACATACGTGATGTCGATGCGGTGGTGCATATCGTGCGGTGTTTCGACGATCCGAATGTGTCCCATGTGCACGGACAGATAGATCCGAAGAGTGATATCGAAGTCATCAATACAGAGCTCATTCTTGCGGACCTTGAGTCTGTCGAAAAGCGGATGGAAAAAACGGAGCGGCTGGCGAAGGCAGGGGACAAGTCTCTCAAGAAAGAGCTGGAACTCTATCAGAGAATAGGGGATGCACTGGGAAAGGGAATGCCCGCCCGCGTCGTGCCGCTCGAGAATGACGAAGAACGAAAAATCATAAAGGAGACACAGCTCATTACTTCGAAAAACGTCCTCTACGTGGCGAATGTCAGCGAGACGATTCTTCGTGAGGGCGGACATTATCTCGAAGAAGTCAACGAGGCGGCAAGGAATGAAGGCGCTTCGGTCATCGTTATCTGCGGTGACCTGGAAGCGGAAATCGTGACACTCTCGGAGGAAGACCGCAAGGATTTTCTCGACGATCTGGGACTCGAAGAGCCGGGCCTCAGGAAACTCATAAAGGCCGGCTATGCGATGCTGAACCTGATTACCTTTTATACTGCCGCCGGTGCGGAGCTGCGGGCATGGACGATACGGAAGGGTGTGAAAGCATCCGAGGCGGCCGGCAAGATACACAGTGACATGGAGCGCGGATTTATTCGCGCGGAAGTCCTCAACTATAACGAATTCATCAGGGTCAGCGGGATGGCCGAGGCGAAGGAAAAGGGCATCATCCGGATCGAGGGCCGGGATTATATCGTCGACGACGGCGACATCATCTATTATCGTTTTAATGTGTAGATCTATCGGTCCTCACGCACTTCTGAACATGCAGTCGTTGATGTACCGTCATTGCATGCCAGCCGTGATGCGATGCGTCATGGGCGTGGAGCGGACAAAAAAAATGGATGGCCGCCTTGTCTTCAGCGACCATCCACCTGAGAAATATGTAAACCAAGAGGTCCTGCTTATTACCTTATCCTCTCAGATTCCAGGGGGGGTGCCGGTGAGTGGAAAGGAGGGAACCAAAAACCACTCACCGACAGCTATAAATTGAGGGGGATTGAGTGCTTCAGCTTTTTTTCTCAACTTCCCGCAGCCGGTTTGACTATGGGCTTAAAGGAGGGAAAAAAGATCGTCAAACCAGTTCAATCATCAGACGAGAAGCCAGAGAGAAAAAAATCGTTACTTATATCTTCATTTTTGTTACTCTTCTTGACTTCAGCAATCCCTTCACTCAACGAATCGTTTGTAGCTGTAAAGAAATCTTCCTTTACCGCTTCTGAGCTACTTCTTTTTAAAAGATCGTTTTCACTCTCTTTGGCAATGTTCGGTTTTCTTTTATTTCCCCGCTTCTTCATGTATGGGTAAAACCTGCGTCTAAATACCGTTTAACATTTTATTGAGCGGTTATACTGTTTTCTGCATTCGATATATAGTTTAGCAAGAAGGATGCCATTTAATGGTTTAAGAAAAGCATTTGCGAACGCTATAAATATAAGGTAATAAATACAAGTATATAGAAGTAACGCATGGGGAGAGAAAACGTGAATAAAAATATTATTGCGGTGAAAAATCGTTTTGGATGAGAAATTAACTTCCTTAAGGGTGCGATATGCGCACGAAACATCTTCGTCCGGATAAAAACCAAAGAGGATAGGGACTTGACGAAGCGTGCTAAAATAGAACGTGCCGTTTGATAAACGCACGTTAGAGGTCGGTATCGAACGATTCCCGATGATTGCCGATCTTCTTCAACTCTCTGATGAGCGTGTACCGTGAAATACCCAGTTGCCGTGCCGCGGCGGTCTTGTTCCCCTTGTGCAGTTCAAGGGCCTTGCGGAGAATGCGATCCTTGACCTTGTTGGCAAGGGTCTCGGTCAGATGCTTGTAGTTGATGGAATGCGACGGGTCAAAGGAGAAATTCTCACCGATATCCATTTCAAAGGCCTGGGGCGCCACATTCTTGATCTCGGCGGGGAAATCCTCGGGAGCAATCACCGATTTTACATCCTGCATGATCATTACCCGTTCGATGATGTTTTTCAACTCACGCACATTTCCCGGCCAGACATATTGTTTCAGGATTTCTTCGGCCTTGCTCGAGAACCCCTTCACCCGTTTGTTGAATTTCTTGTTGAATTCATCAATATAGTGATAGGCGAGTATGACGATATCTTCACTGCGCTCGCGAAGCGGCGGAATATGTATCGGCACGACGCTTATACGATAAAAAAGATCTTCGCGGAAGGACCCTTGCGCGACCATGCGGTTCAGGTCCCGGTTCGTGGAAAAGATAAACCGTACATCGATAGGAATGTTTTCCGTACCGCCAAGCCTGCGAATGTAGCCGTCTTCAAGCATCCGGAGAAATTTTGCCTGAATGGAAAGGCCCATTTCCCCTATCTCATCGAGGAGTATGGTTCCCCCGCTGGCGTATTCGAGGAGACCGGTTTTACGTTTTCTCGCATCGGTGAAGGCACCCGCCTCATAGCCGAAGAGTTCGCTTTCGAGGAGAGTTCCGGGAATGGCCGCACAATTGACATCGACGAAACGTTTCTTTTTCCTGTTGCTTTGCCTGTGAATGGCACGTGCAATCAATTCCTTGCCTGTTCCACTTTCTCCTTGAATCAGTATGCTCGTGTCATGTCCCGCCACACCTTCGATGACATGAAAGATGTCGAGCATTTTCTGGGAGTTCCCGATGATATTATGAAATCCCAGAAGTGTGTTCTCCCGCTCTTTCAGAACCTCGATCTCCGATTTGAGGGTTTTCGCCTCCAGGGACAGCATGGAGTGCATGATTGCGCTGTCATAGGACGTGGCGGCATTGATAATGAGGATGTCGCGAAGATTCCGTTGATCCCGAGAGTAGGTCCCCAGTTTCTTGCTCAGATAAAGCGCACCCTTGAATTTGTCTTTGATCTTGAGCGGAACGACGATCTCTGCGGGGTAGCCTTCGAAGAGAGGAGGAACATGATGATCCACGTTGTGGTTTTGAATGATTATCGTCTCCGTATCGATAGCCTTCCGGATGATGCTTTTGGCAATGACGGGATAGTATTCATTTTTCTGGTCGGTATAGATATTCTTTCCGTCGCTGATCAGACAGGTGTTCTTCTCCACGTCGACAAAATACATGAGTGCCTTGTCGGCATTACCGATCTTCAGGGCGCTGTTAATGGTGATTTCATGCATCTTGTCCAGGTTGTAGCTTGCATTCAGCTGGGAAACCGCTTCCTGGAGCATCAACAATTTCTTTATCTTGTTCCTGTTGTCTTCGAACAATTCGGCGATGTGAATGACCACGCTGATCTGATTGGCGAATGTCAGGAATATGTCGACTTCCTCGGGCGTGAACTTGGATTTCTCTTTTGACCAGAGGCTGATCATGCCGGCCGTTTCGCCTTCGATCAGCAGTGCCGCGTAAAAGGTGGAACCCCTCTTGTAGAAACTGGTTATTTTCCGGTCCAGGTCCGTCACCCGCGGGTCCGATTCCGAATCTTCCAGTGCGATATAGCCGCCGGTCTTGACTATCCGTGTTTCGAGGCAGTCGTGCCGTTCGAGGTTGAGGTTGATTGAAAAGGCCCGTTTCACCTCATCGGGGGTATAATTCTTCACCACTTTTGTGACGAGATTTTTCCTGTCCTCATCGAGAAGGCAGATGATCCCGCGGTGAAACCCCATGGTATCGACCACTTCATCGAGAATCTTCTGCAGCATGTCATCAAAACTGAGCGGCGTGGTGATGAGGTTACTGATGCGGAAAAAACTCTGCAGAAGATGTTCTGAGGTCTGAAATGATTGGTAACCCATAAAATATGCTTGCTATCAATAGTGTTGTGACGAACCACCGTCTTTGTTAAGGGATGCTATATATATGGAATGTAAAAAAAATTCAAGCAGGTTCTTGGGGCCTCTACGATTCTTTCAGCACGATGCTCAGGACAGTGGTCAGTTTGACCAGATCTTCATCGGCTTTTCTCAATCTGGAACTTACGATTTTCGCGAGATTCAGCATGATCCGGTAGCCCAGTTCATGGTCCTTTTCGGTGAGCTTCAGGAGGTCGCTGTTCTGAACTTCATAAAGAGTGCACTCACTGAGCGCCCTGACGGTTGCCGTTCTTCCGGTGTCTTCAAGGAGAGAGATTTCCCCGAACACGGGATGGTCTTCGGCGCGCAATCTGGTAAAGACTTTGTTCCCGACATTCTCGTCGTCGCTGTCCTGCAGGACCAGGTTCTTGGCCACTTCAACGGTGCCGTCAAGGATGAGGTAAATCGTCTCTCCTCCTTCTCCTTCTTTCATGATGATATCGTTTTTTCCGAATCTGACTTTCCTGCAGATATCCAGAATCTTCTTGATGGCGTCCCTGTCAAGATTGTTGAAGAGAGCCGTTTCCTGTAAAACTTCCACGTCCTGTTCTTCGGCCCGGCCCAGGATTTTCATCAGATCTTCTCCTTGCAGAGGATAACCGCATAATCGTTGCGGGTGATCATGTCTTCATCATCAGGATTCAGGATCACCTTCGTCTGTTCCTTTTCGTAGAAGAAATCCTTCTTGGATTCCTTGATTTTTTCCCGGATGAACCGGTCGATTGCCGAGGAGTCGTCGGAGAGCATGTCTTCAAGTTTCATGGACTCCTTTTCCTTGAGAAGGCCGATAAGAATGGCGCTCCTGGTCTTTCTGAAAAAATCGGAAAGTTCGCGGAAGGTCTTGCCGATAAATTGTTCGGGAATTTCCGAGCGCACGAGTTTGTTCCGGTCCCCGAGGGAGAGAACCGTGGAAAAGACGCCGGGAAGTCCCGGGTCGATGGCGGCACTCGCCAGAAGGGACCCCATGTGCTCGCCCCTCACAATAATTTCATCCACATTCGCCCGCTTCAGGTGAGCCCTGTTTTCCGCATTGAAAAGTTCCGCCACGATTTTTACTTTCGGCGCGATTGATTTAATGGTGAGGGCCGAAAGAATCGTCCGTTCATCCGCTCTTTCGGAGCTGTGCGAACCGCTGAGGTCGGCCATGAGAATGACGTAACGGGCTCTGCGGATGTCGGCACGCAGGAGGACGTCTTCGTGGACGTAATTGCCCCTGAGGAAGTGGAGACTGTATCGGTCGTATTTTAATTTCAGGCCGTCAATGTCGTCGACGGGGAGTTCGTTAATCAGCACAACGACAGGATTCTTCGGCCGGCCATATGTATTGAGCCAGTCCAGGACCTCTTCCGTGTGCTGATTCCATCCACAGACGAGTATGTGGTCTTTTTCCTTTATGGGTTTCAATCCCTTGCCCTCCCTGATTTTCTGTTCCACAAAGACCGAGACGATGGTTGCCGTTACCAGCGCTACCAGAAAGATTCCCGAGATCATGAGGACGAGCGCCACGATTTTGCCTGCATCCGATGACGGCAGCTTGTCGCCGTATCCGACCGTGCATATTGTAACGACGGCCCACCATATGCCAGCACACCTTTT
>CAYTUH010000132.1:4746-6827 GCA_964441165.1 uncultured Syntrophaceae bacterium | reverse complement strand
ATCGCGGGCAAGTATTCGGCCCGTACGGCAATGACGGCACAATCGATCTTTTCGGGGATCTCCCCGACGCCGGGATAGATGGGGGCATCATGGATTTTACCCCCCCGGGGATTCACGGCATAAACCGTCACCGGATAGCGGTGAAGATTCTTGTTATAGATCACATTCGCCGGATGGCTGTCGTTCCCCGTCGATATTCCGATGACGGCCATCGTTTTCGGTTTGAACAACGGATGAAGGTTCATGGTTTTCTCCCTCCTTACCCTATCCGGGGAAAAGTGGTCCCTTCGTCGTTACCCTTCGTCAAGCGCGTCGGTGGCCCGGGCGGCCTCTTCGACCCGAAGCCTGGCCTCTTCGACCTCTGCCTCGGCATCTTTCAGGATCTTTTCCAGTTTGCGAATTTCCTCCTCGATTTCCTTTCTCTTTTCCTCTCCTTCAGCATCGACAAGGAGTAATCCCAGTTCCTTCAAGTTCTCCCCTGTCTTCACTGCCATCTCTCGGGCCGCTTTCTCTTCTTTTTTCGCCCGTCGCCCGGCACGGGCCGCCTCGTCACGGGCGGCGGCGACTTCACCCCTTTTTCCCTCTTCCGGCATCGCCTCCAGATCGATATCCTCTGCGGCGCTGACAAGGGCGACCGTTGACAAGCGGGCAAAGAGGGTTTCAAGATGCACGCCGAAAGGCCCCGTGGCCCCTCCCCTGCCCAGGAGAAGGGGAAGGAAGACAACGGCAGATTCGGAGGATTGTTCATGCACCGTATCCATGGTCGCCTTTTCTACGATCACAACTTCGGCGGCGATCCTCACATCATCGAGCAGTTGATGGATTCTCCCCCGGCCTCCTTCGGTATCCTTTCCTGATGGCTGAGCGAACAACCGGATCCCTGTCTCGTGCCATTCATCGGTACGCGTCATGAGGTAGGCGAGAAGGAGCATGAGACGCCCCGAGGCATCATCCCGCCACCAGACATCGATGGTACGGATATGGGACGGCGTCGCCATGGCTCGCTCGCATCTTTCTTCGTCGACGTGGAGCACGATCACATTGCATCCGAGCCGTATCGCCTCGCCGAGGTAGCGTCCGTAGACTTTCCGTCCCTTTAATCCACCCACCTGTTCGGGACCGTTCAACAGGATCGTGTTCGGCTTGATGGCCCCCACACCGAAGGACTGGACGAAGACCTCGGCTCCCATGCGGAAATCGGGCGCCACGATTACTTTGACAAAGGCCTGCATATTTTCTTCTTCCATGTCGGCCCGGAGTTCTTTTTCCGCCTCGTCCCGAAGGGCGTATATCTTTTTGCCCCGTCCCTCAAGGATTCTCACTGCCGCGGTGATGCCGCTGTTTCCCTCAATCCATCGTGCAAAACGGAGCAGACACCTTCGCCTCTTTGCATCATCGGAAAAGGCAAGGATCTGAGGGCGCCAGTCACGTGGATGTTCAATCGTACCGGGAATCGCCGCAAGGTGGTCTTTCATCAACTTGAAATGATAGGCGTTCTTGCTGTCGGCCCATCGCGCGGGACCGGCGGTGCGCTGCAGATACTGATAAATGCCGAAGAGCAGACCGATGGCCGTCAGGCCGGCCACGAAGTTCACCGCAAGTATGACGCCGAGACAGCTCAGGGCACCAAGAAGGCTGAGGCGCTCATCAAAAAACCGGAAGGTGGGACGAAACGAAGGACTTCCCGCATGGGACTCATAATAGGTCGCATAATTGAGAAGTCCGTAGGAAATCAGAAAAAACATGGAGACAACCGGTGCAATGACATTCAGGTTTCCCAGACTTATCGTGACCAGTGCGATGATCCCCGAGAGGATGACGCCACGCCGTGGATTGTCCATGGGCCCCCACCCCTTTGCAAAGGGAACGAGAAAGGTGAATACTCGGTCTTTCGCCATGGACTGGAGGATGCGGGGCGCCCCAAGGAACGACGCCATGGCCGAAGATATTGTCGCGGCAATGACCCCCACATTCACCAGCCACCCCGCCCGGGCCACCTGTTTCATGGCACTGTAATCGCGGCTCAAGTCTCCCGCGGGCATGGAGGCCGCAAAGACGAAGGCAACGGAAAAGTAGATGAC
>CAYTUH010000132.1:0-4736 GCA_964441165.1 uncultured Syntrophaceae bacterium | reverse complement strand
GAGCCCCACGCCCCGGACCAGGTGTTCCTCGGAGTACCAGCCGGTGCGTCCGCGGATGGCAGGCGCGCAAAGACGAAGGCAACGGAAAAGTAGATGACAATGGACAATCCCACCGCCGCAAAGGTTCCCAGTGGCAGGCTTTTGGCGGGGTCCTTCAGGTCGCCCGACATGCTCACACCCTGGGTGAATCCCGTCACGGCGGGGAAAAAGATCGCGAAGAGCACCCAGAAAGGAGGTCCTCCGGCAGGTAAGCCCCAGTTGCCCGCCATGACGGCACTATCGAACTTTGCAAATCCTCCCGCGAAAAAGGAGACCAGCGCCGCCGCCATCATGACCATGATAACGTACTGAAACCGTGTGGCCCAGTCGGCACCGAGCCAGGCGAACACAAAAAGGATTCCCACGGCGACGGCCGCTGCCATCTGCGGAAAGACCCTGGGCATGTCGGGAAGCATGCCGCCCACCGCCTCGCCCATACCGATGCAATAGAAGGCGATGGATACGGACTGGGCGAGAAAGAGAACCGTACCGATAGCCCCGCCGAACTCTACGCCGAGGGTCCGTGATATCAAATAGTAGTCCCCTCCCCCCTTCACCTTGAGATTGGTGGCAATGGCGGAGAGTGAGATGGTGGTGAGGACGGAAATCATATTGGCGAGGCCGATAATCACCAGTGCCCTGCCTAAACCGGCGCTTCCCACCACGTACCCGAGCCGCAGGAAGAGGATGATGCCGAGAATGGTCAGGATGCTCGGCGTGAAGACGCCCCCGAAGGTTCCCAGCTTGCCGCCACTGTGTACGGTTCCTGCGCTTTTATTCATACATAACCTGCCTTTGCCGCCGGATGCATGCGTTGAGATGCCCTCGGCGGCATTCACGTTCCGTGGAGAGATCCTGCTATAACCATTTCTTCCGTTTGAAAAAGACGATCAGTGTCACGGCAACGGTGATCATCAGCAGCCATAAGACGGGGTATGCCCAGGGCAGTTTCAGCTCCGGCATGTATTCAAAATTCATCCCGTAGATACCGGCCATGAAAGTAAGGGGGATAAAGATGGCCGCGAAGATTGTCAGCACCTTCATCACTTCGTTCATTTTGTTGCTGACGCTGGACAGATAGAGGTCCTGCATCCCCGACAGGATTTCCTGCATCGTCTCGACGGAATCGATCACCTGAATGGTATGATCGTAGAGATCCCTGATAAACATCTGGATGGCATCGCTGATGAGCGGGGACTCCTCTCTCTCAAGTCCCCCTATAACCTCCCGCAGGGGCCAGACGGACTTTCTCAGCAGCAGGATCTCCTTTTTCAGCCGGTGGATGACATTGAGCGTTTCAATCGTCGGGTTCAGGGTCAGTTCCTCCTCGAGGAGCTCGATCCGCTCGCCGTACTGCTCAAGGGTGGAGAAATAGTTGTCAACGATGGAATCTATCAGGGCATAGGCGAGATAATCCGGGCCCATCCGCCTGATCCGTCCGCGACTGTTCCGTATCCGGTCCCTGACCCAATTAAAGGTATCCCCTTCCCGCTCCTGGAAAGAGATCACGAAATTGGAACCCAGAATAATGCTGACCTGTTCCGCCTCGACCTCCTGTTCCTCGGCTTTATAATAGAACATCTTCAAAACAATGAAGATATAGGTCTCAAAGGTCTCAAGTTTCGGCCGCTGGCCCGTGTGGACGATATCTTCCTGGAGGAGGGAATGAAAGCCGAAATGGGTGCCCGCCTTCTCGATTATGTCCACTTCATGAAGGCCGTCGATGTTAATCCATGTCACCGAGGGAGAGTCCTTGAAAGGGAAGCTCTCTTCGATGCTTCCCGCTTCGAATTCCCGGCAGGTCGACTGATCGTAATCGATGACGGTTATCCTGGTCTTTTCCATCTTCTTTTCTCCCACATGCCCCAGGCTTCCCGGTGGCAGACCTGCCTTCTCCGAACCCCTTTTAAATAATTGCAACATTCCGTCTCCCTCCTTGGCGCTGAAAATGATGACCCATGAAATATGAAGGCACCGGCCTACGATATCGCCCCTTCTCCCCCTTGCCGTTCTCCCGACACAGAAATGGAAAGGGGCCGCCTTTTGTCCTGTGCCAGGTAGGTCGTTGTCGTGGGAAAGGCGAATTCGATGCCCTCGGCCTCAAAGGCCTTCATTATGGCAAGATTTATCCTTTCGCTGAAGGACATGAAGTTCCAGTAATCGGGCGGGTGGTACCAGTAAATCATCATGATGTTCAGCGAGGTATCGTTGAATTCATTGAAATAGACCCGGGGCGGATAATCGGGATGCATGCCCTCATGATGGTCAAGAAGTCCCTTGATGATGGCCAGGGCTCTCTCGATCTTGCCCGGCGGAGTGTCATAGGTAATGGTGATGTTGGTGAGCCTCCGGATGGAAGGGCGTTCCTGAACGTTTTCAATATTGCCGCTCGCCATTTTCTCGTTCGGAATGGCGATAAGATGACCGGGAAAGGTGCGTAACCGCGTCGACCGGAAGCCGATTTCCTCGATGAAACCGTCGTACTCCCCGACGATCACGCGATCGCCCACCACAAAAGGTTTGTCGATCATGATCATGAAGCTGCCGAAGAGGTTCTTCAGCGTATCCTGCGCGGCGAGCGCCACGGCAAGTCCGCCGATCCCCAGGCCGGCGAGGAGCGTATTCATCGGCTTTCCCGTAATTGCCTGCAAAAGGTAGATAAGGCCGAAGACGATCACCAGCACCCGGGCCATCATGCGGATCAGCCGGACGATATTGCTGTCGAGCCGGTTATCATCGCGTTCGGCATACCGTTCAAGTTCATATTCGATGACGTTCAGCAGGCGATAGGCAAAAAAGACGACGAAAAGGACACCGAGCACATTCACGGCGATGCTCAGAAAATGCTCCGCCCGGGGAGGGACAAGAAGAATTTCCCGGACGGCATAGACCACCATGGCCGCCAGCAATATATAGATCGGCGTTAACGAAGCTTCCAGAACGAGCCTGAGTCTGACCCGCTCCTCGTCGTCCCGTAATGCATTCACCATGGTTGAAAAAAAGGCGCCGATGACCCTGCCGCCCATAAACAGAACGAACATGATGAGCACGATCAGAAGATACCGCCACCAGGATGACTGCCAGAGCCACTCCGGGAAAAAGGCTTGCTGAGTGTAGACAAAGGCAACAGTTATGAGGGCCATGGCGATGATACGCATCACGCTTTTCAGCCTCGCCAGATTCCGCTGCGCCGTTTCCCGCAGCATGATGTCCGGGATTGCGAAACGGACGAGATCGAGCATTCGCACGAGATGGAAAAAGAGAAATATGACCGCCAGGGCAAGCAGGAATGCTTCCAGTCCGTGAAGCAGTATGCCGAGTTGTTCCGGAAGCTTGAGGGGAATTTCCGCCATCCGGATGAGCAGAACGGCAACGGCAAGGCGGAGTGACGGAAAAAATCCCGAAAAATAGGGGACGACCTTTTCGAGGTCCCTGTCCCGGAAAGAGGCCTTTACATGACGGTTCGCATACCGCCAGAACGTTTCCAGAATGACGAACCCGACCGCAAGTATGGCAATGGATACCATAATCTGCCAAAAGGCATTCCCGGCCAGGACGCCCTTCAACCATTCTGTTTTCATGGCATATAGAGTATTCAAGTCCCCCTCCTTGCGTCCATACTCCGTGAAATAATTAAGTCATTATATTTAATGTATTATTGTTTTATCAAGTCGTTTTCAAAAAAACCGCCTCTCGTCCCGTGACGTCGGAGGGGGCGACGGCGTATCGGTGGAGATCATGAAGGGGAGGCATCGGGGCGGTTTTGGCCGGTAATTGAACGCACATGCACATCGATCTGGGGGAAGGCGATCTCGATATTCCGCTCCCGAAAGAGGCGGTCTATTTCATACCGCAGTTCCGTTTCGGCGGTCAGGCAGGTATCGACATGGGTCCAGATGCGCAGTTTGAATATGAGGGCACTGTCGCCAAAGTCCGTAAACAGCACATCATGTTTGGGTCTCTTGTAGACCCTGGTGTTGTTTTCGGCCGCTTCGGACAGGGTCTTCTGAACCAGCGTGATGTCGGAACCGTAGGCGACACCGACCGTCACGGTTCGCCTGACACGGAGATCCTTGAAGCTCCAGTTCGTCAGCTTGTTGCTGATGAATTCGGAGTTGGGAATAATGAGCGACGCGTTGTCGAAGGTCTGCACTACCGTGGAACGGACGTTAATCCTGGTGATGGTTCCCCAGGTACCGTCAAGTTCAATGACATCTCCCACCTGAATCGGCCGTTCAAAGAGAAGAATGATGCCGCTGATAAAATTATTGAAAATGGCCTGGAGACCGAATCCGAGTCCGATGCCCAGGGCGCCGAAGGCGATAGCTATCGACGTCGTCTTGACCCCCAGGACATGGAGCGACAGGATGATTCCGAAAAACCAGAAAAGGTAGACGGTTATACTGGCGACGGACTCCTGCACGCCGCGCTGCAAACCGCTGCCCACCAGAATTTTGCTTACAAGCAGGTGGCGCCAGACGCGGGTCGCCCCGTGAGTGAACAGGAGGATCAGAACGGCAAAGAGGATTCCCGGGAGGCTGATGCTCATGCCGCCCACCGTAAGGGGCCTGCTCAATACACTGAAGATGCCGATTATCACGGCCTGTTTCAGCCCCCATGCCAGAAGCAGACTGACAAAGAGACCGGCAACCAGGGCAAGCCACAGGATCTGAATAAAGAACCATCGTGCCGAATAA
>CAYTUH010000131.1:0-6827 GCA_964441165.1 uncultured Syntrophaceae bacterium | reverse complement strand
AAGACACAGACATCGTTTTTTTCCAGATTCATGATCTGGACATCTGATCGGAGAGACTATCTTGACATATATCCTTCTCCTCGTCGTGGTCCTCATACTGGCGCTCCTTATCGCCTTTCTTCTTGCGTCCCGAATCGCACGCCCCCTCCACATGCTTGCCGAAGCGGCGAAGACGATGAACAGCGGACAACCCTTCACACCGGTTGTCTACAGGGGGGCCTCCCGGGAAACGAACCTTCTCATCCAGTCATTCAACGACATGGTCGAAACCCTCACGAAACGGGAGGTACATCTTCAGGAAGCAAACCAGCGGCTCGAAAAGGCAAATCGAGATCTGGAAATCCTGAATCACAATTACATGGAAGCTGTCGGATTCGTGTCCCATGAATTACGAAGTCCCCTGTCGGCAATCATGAATTATGTCTATCTGATGCTGCATCAAAAGATCGGCCCCCTCACGGAGAAACAGTCCGTTTCCATGAACAACATCCACATGAACGTGCAGAGACTGCTCGACATGATCCACAACTATCTCAGTCTTTCCCGCATCGAACAGGGTCAATTCAAGCCTGTTGTGACGAACATCAGGATAACAGAAGAGGTGCTGCAACCACTGTGCGACTCTTTCAGAGAAGAAACGGAGAAACATGAAATGGTCGTGACGGTTGATGTCCCGGCTCACGTGACGGTAGAGGCAGATCTGAATATGGTGCGCGAAGTCTTTGACAACCTGATGAGCAATGCTATCAAATACGGCCGCGAAAGCGGCACCATAGAAATCGTTTCTCAACGATCGGGAGATTCCATCCGCTTCAGGGTATTCAACGAAGGAGAGGGCATCCCGGAGGATAAACTCGACCGTCTCTTCAGAAAATTCTCCCGCATGAATGACCTGATGGAGAGCCGGGCACAGACGGGAAGCGGTCTTGGACTTTTTATCACGAAGCATATCGTGGAGGCGCACGGGGGAACGATAGCGATAGAATCATATCCCGGGAAAGGTGTGGCCGTGGTGTTTACGCTGCCAATGGGGAAAGAGATATCAAACAGCACTGAATAGAGTGGTATCGAAAGGTGTTTCAATATAATAAACCAAGGAGGTTTTGAAATGGCAAAAAAAATCTTAATAATTGACGATGACCCTCATTTCTTCGCATCAACGAAGGCTCTTTTAGAGGCAGAAAATTACACGGTCATCAATGCTCCCAGTGGATCCGAAGGATTCGAAAAAGCGAGAACAGAGAGGCCCGATGCTATTCTGCTTGACGTAATGATGGAAAGCGCCGATTCCGGGCTGAACACAGCAAGGAGACTGAGAGATGATCCGGAGTTATCATCCATACCCGTCATTCTGAGCACGGGCATCCATAAGGCAGAGTATCTGTTATCCAGTTATGCCCCCAATGAAGCGTGGCCGAATGTCAAGACTTCTTTTGAAAAACCTGTTGACCCCGAAGCTCTTATCACGATGTTGAAATCGATTTTATGATCACTTCTCCTCGGGATTGTCCGCTGTTAAGAGAACGGTCTGGCACCCGATAAAGGCCCCGCAGGTGGCTCCTCACCCGGCGAAATTTGCTGAGAGGAGAAAGGAGTTCACATATTCAATGCCTGGCGGGCCAGCGCCTGAAGCCTGTCCGGAGTAGGCAGCGCCCGTCCCGTGGCGAGGATGTATCGGGCGATATGGAGCGCGGCATCTTCCTTGAATCCTGCGTCGACAATCACATGAGGCACCCCCCTGTTCCCCAGTGTTTCGCTTTTCCAGGGGAGATTCTCGACATCTTCCTGACGGGGGTTCGTTTCACGCTGCGATGCCGATGTACCGGATTCATGGAAGATATACAAATCGGGACGTACGCCGATCGGCTGCAACTCCCCTTTCGAAGAGGTATGGTATCGCGCCATGGTCAATTTCAGCGCGGAGCCATCGCTCAATTCAGTAACGCTCTGGATCGTCACCTTGCCGAGGGTTTTTGAACCGAGAAGCAGTGCCCTTCCGTTATCATGCAGCGCAAAGGCCGCCACTTCCGAGGCACTGGCCGTTCCGTTATTGATCAAGACAATAAGGGGACAGGTCACCTCATTGCCGTCATCGATGGCCCGGTAGACCTGGCTGGTAAATGCCGCCCTACCTCTCGACACGGCTATGATACCGGACCTGAGAAAGATATCAGACAATTCAAGCGCCTCATCGAGAAGCCCGCCGGGATTGTTTCTCAAGTCGAGAATCAAGCCCTTCGACAGATCGGTCTTCCCTTTCAATTCATTGAGGGCGCCACGGAACTCCCTGGTCGTCGTCTCATGAAAAGAGGCAATTCGTATATATCCAACACCGTCCTTCAGCACCCGGGCCTTCACACTTTTAAGGATGATGTTCTGGCGCCTTATCGTGAGCACCAGGGGTGACTTCGATACTGCACGCGCCACCGTTATCGTCACACTTGTCCCGGGAACACCACGCAGAACACGGAAGGCATCATTAATGGTATATCCCGCCGTCGATTCGCCGTCGATTTCAACGATTCTGTCACCAGGCTTGAGCCCCGCATAATAGGCCGGCGTATCATCAATGGGCGACACGACGGTAATAAAATTGTTGATCATGGCAACTTCGACACCAAGACCGCAGTATTCCCCTCTGGTAAATGCTTTCAGGTCTTCGTACAACTCGGGAGACAGATAGACGCTGTATGAATCGAGTGATTTCATCATCCCGTTTATCGCAGCATACTGCAATTCCCGGGGATGAACAGGAGCTCTCCTGACAAAGGCATTAAAGGAAGATGAAAGATATCCGATGGCCCGCGACTTCCCGTTCCGGCTGTGAGCCATGTCACCGGTATTGCTGAAGGAAGTAATTCCGTGCTCGCGCAGGTACTGTTCCATGCCTTTGACGGCATTCTGCGCCAGGAGATCGCCATCGACGGGATCAACATAATTTTCTTCTATCAATCTGAAGGCATTGGTAAGAACCATCAACTGATCATCAGTCTGTCCTGTCTCGGTAAAGATCGACTGGCAGGCCGCCATGGAACAAAGGATAAGCAATCCAATAAGAACACTTGTAAACTGACGCATCACAGACATAGCAAAATTCATCGATTCGTTAGATTGATGGGACGGGCCGGGGAACTGATTCGCTCCTTCCCGGCGCCGCAACCCACAGCCGTGGAGTGATTAGGCAAGAATGGTGGTCATATATATACCCGTTTGCCGTTACCGTGGAAACAGGATGGTATTATAGGACCATCATCCCCCCGTCTAATGGCCGTACAGCCCCTGGCTGCAAAATATCCAGCGGAAAGAAGAAACCACGGTACCGCACTTTTGTCAACCAAATTTCGCCTTTCCATGAGTTTATCGGACACTATGGCTTCATGAAAAATCAAAAAAGGGGTCACTGAGACGATTCACCTACTGCGAAGGGGAGCACAGACATTACTAATTCATTGTATCTATTTGCAATAATTGAAGCAATCCTGTTTCTTCAAGGAATATCCT
Organism: uncultured Syntrophaceae bacterium; assembly: GCA_964441165.1. Classification (GTDB taxonomy): domain Bacteria; phylum Desulfobacterota; class Syntrophia; order Syntrophales; family UBA2210; genus CAYTUH01. The sequence continues at coordinate 3,326 of CAYTUH010000131.1, read as the reverse complement.
CCAGGGGCTTTCTGAGAAAATCGCCATTCATGAAAACAGGTCTTCTGTCACGATCACTGTTCGCCCTTCCGTAAGAAGGCCATATTCACAGGCAGTCTCCCAGATCGTGCATGAGCCCGGTGAGTTCCTCTTTTGTCAGCGAAAGCTGAACCGTTCCACCACCGGGATGGGCAAAAGTTACGGCACATCCGGCGCCGGTCCGCCTTACCTCGAATGTTTTACCGGAGGGCAATTTCACCGAGGCATCTATCCAGTCGTCGGGATTGAACTGGGCAATCTGAATGAGAACGCCGAAGGCATCTCGCGGATGGATGAAGAGTTCCTTCCAGACGGGGCCGAGGTCGTGATAGCCGAAGTAGGGTATATGATGCGCATCAAGGATTTCTCTCGCCTTTTCAATATCGGGTGTCTCCAGGGTTATGTGGTGGACGCCCCCTTCTTTGTCCTTCAGAAAATTATCGAGGAAACTCTCTTCACCGGTGGGCTTCATCATTTCGAGACGGGAGAGATCGCCGAGAGAAAATATCTGCCAGAAAAAGCTGGTTCCCTTTTCCTCAAATCCGACTCCAGGAATCGCCCCGAGAACGGTCTGAAAGAAATGCCGTGCCTCGTCAAATTCGGAATGCCTTACCGCAATTGAAACATGGTCTATCCGTGAAATCATGGTGCCTCCTCGACAAAATGGATGAATCGTTCCCGACCTTATGCCCCTGAATTAATACATCTCCTGAAACAAGGTCAAGGCTGTTCTGCTTTCTGACGTTCCCGTGGCCGGTTACGCCCACGGCGAATCAAACCGGATCGCCATACCCATTCATTTTGCCTTCCCTGTTTAATTTTTGCTTGACGCATACTTTCGAAACATGACATCTTTCCCTCTTGTCGTGAAGATTTGACGGCAGTGAAAAAGTAACGGAGGAAAATTCAATGTCATACGAAACACTCTTGATCGGCAAGGAAGACAGGATCGGAATCATCTCGCTGAACCGGCCCGATCAATTCAATACATTCACCGCAACACTTGCGGAAGAGCTCAATGTCGCTCTCCTGGAAATGGAGCATGACGAGGAAATCAGCGTTGTCGTCATCAGGGGAGAAGGCAAGACCTTTTCCACGGGAATCGACATCAGTGAACTTGAAGGGAAGGAACCATCGGAATACTATCCCCTGATCTCACTCATGAACAGGATGAACAGCACCATCGCTTCAATGAACAAGCCCGTCATTGCGTCGATTCATGGATACGCCGTGGCAAACGGCGCGGGTCTCCTCGCGGCAGCCGATTTCGCCATCGCCGCCGAGGGCACCAGAATCGGCACCACGGCCATTAACGTGGGACTGCTCTGCTCCGGACCGGTCGTCCCCCTCAGCTATTGTCTCAGCAAGAAAAAGGCCCTGGAAATGCTTCTCACCGGCGACATGATCGACGCCGATGAAGCCGAGCGGCTCGGCCTGGTCAACAGGGTCGTTCCCCTGGAGAAACTCGAACAGGCGACTATCTCCTTTGCCAGAAAACTCTTGAGCAAGAGTCCCTCAGCCCTGCGGATGGGAAAGAAGTTCTATTACGAGATGATGGACATGCCCTATAACGGCAAACTCAATCTCGCCTCGGAAGTCTTTGCTCGACTCTGCACCACCGAAGAGGCACAGGCCGACATAAAGGCCTTTCTGGACAAAAGACGGGTTCTCAGGGAGAAGAAGGCGAAGAGAGCGTAGCTGTAAAAACAGTATTCAGAAGCCGGAAGTAAGAATAAAAGTTGTTGAAAACAGTTTCGAGTTTAACGTTTAAATAAGCTGTCGGCATAAAAAAGAATTCAGAAGCCAGAAGCCAGAATGTAAAAGCTATGCTTTTGAACTGTTATGGCCTTGATCCTGCATGGTTTTTCCTTTGTACCTCAGTTCATTTGTGCCTGTTTTTTACTCTGACACTATGAGACTTGGGAACTTTTCTTTTCCTCTGTGCCTGTGTGCCTCTGGACCTTTGTGCCTCGTATTTAGCACTCGATTTTCACGGCGCAGACCTTGAGTTCCGGTATTTTTGATTTTGGATCGAGGACGCGCAGTGTCAACTTATTCGCCGCCGCTTCGGCGAAATGAAAGGGAATAAAGAGGGTGTTATTCGGAACGGTTTGCGTAACGCGGGCGGCAAGGGAGATCTCCCCCCGTCTGGAAGCGACGGTTACCCTCTGTCCGTCGTCTATTCCCGAACGTGCGGCATCGTCAGGGTTGATTTCCACATAGGCCTCATCAAGCTGTGCCTGGAGCGTGGGAGACTTCCGGGTCATTGTGCCCGTGTGAAACTGGAAGAGTGAACGACCTGTCGTCAGGATCATCGGATACTCTTCATCGGGCAGTTCGGGCGGTGGCGTATACTGAACGGGAATGAATCGTCCCCTGCCTCTGGTAAATCGGTCTCTGTGAAGGCAGGGAGTCCCGGGATGGTTTGCATCGGGACAGGGCCATTGGAGACCGCTGCCGCCAAGGCGGTCGTGGCTCATGCCTCGATAGAGGGGGGTTACCCGGGCGATTTCGTCGAAGAGAGCTCCCGCCGAGCCCCAGTTCATTTCTTCATAGCCACTCATTCGGGCCAGTTCAGCGATGACCTGCCATTCCGGCCGCGATTCTCCAATCGGTTCGATTGCCTTGTGAATCATCTGGACCCTGCGTTCCGTCGAGGTGAAGGTGCCGTCTTTTTCGGCGTAACTCGCCGCGGGAAGCACCACATGAGCGTATGCGGTGGTGTCCGTTTCAAAAATATCCTGCACCACGAGGAACTCAACCGATTCAAGAGCTCTCCGCACGTGAGCCGAATCGGGATCGGAAAGGGCGGGGTTTTCCCCCATGATATACATCCACCTTGTTTGTTGAGTCAGGATTGCATCCATCATTTCGCACAAGGTAAGGCCTGTACCGTCGGGACGCTTCTCTTTTTTCCATGCCGTGGAAAAGAAGTCCCTTACCGCAGGGTCGCCCACGCGTTGATACCCCGGATAGACGTCAGGAAGGGCCCCCATGTCGCAGGCCCCCTGGACATTGTTCTGTCCGCGAAGGGGGTTAATCCCTGAGGAGGGCTTCCCGAGATTTCCCGTCGCCATGGCCAGATTCGCCAGGGCAAGGACGTTGTCCGTACCCGAGACATGCTGCGTAATCCCCATGGCATAGACGATGGCCGCCCTGCCCGCGCGTCCATAGATGCGGGCGGCTTCAACGATTGTATCCGCCGGCACGCCGGTAATCGCTTCCACCCTCTCCGGGGTAAAACCGGCCAGCGGCGGCACCAGCTCATCGAAGCCTTCCGTGCGTTCCCCGATAAAGTCCCGGTCTTC
>CAYTUH010000130.1:0-6853 GCA_964441165.1 uncultured Syntrophaceae bacterium | reverse complement strand
ATATATTTGTGCGACTGCGCGATGAGCTGATCCGTCGACATCTGTTGTTCCACTCCGCTCTTTTCCTCCATTTCTGACTCTCTACTCCGTTGTCGGGACTACCTCGGTGCCGATTCCCCTGTCGGTGAAAATTTCAAGGAGTATGGAATGGCTGATCCGGCCGTCGATGATGTGGGCCTTGCCCACGCCTCGCCTGAGGGCCTTTATGCAGCATTTGACCTTCGGGTACATGCCGCCTTGTATGACGCCGCGATTAATCAATTCGGAGACCCCCTCATCATTAACGGAGTGAACCAGCCGCGACTCTTCGTCAAGGACGCCCTCGACATCGGTCAGAAGAATCAGTTTTTCCGCCCCCATTGCCGCCGCCACTTCACCGGCCACCACATCGGCGTTGATATTATAGGTTTCTCCCCCGTCGCCGACGCCCGTCGGGGCGATGACGGGAATGAATCCGTCATTCACCAGCGATTTGATAAGGGCGGCATTGATCTCCTTTACCTTCCCCACCATGCCGATATCGATAATTTCGGGAGGGGTATCCTTTTCCCTTTCCGTGCTCAGATAATATTTCTCCGCACTGATCAAATTACCGTCCTTGCCGCTCAACCCGACGGCCTTCCCTCCATGATGGTTGATAAAGCCTACGATTTCCTTGTTTACTTTACCCGCAAGTACCATTTCGACAATGTTCATCGTCTCTTCGTCGGTCACTCGCATTCCCTGTATGAATCGTGAATCCTTCCCCAGTTGATTGAGAAATCGGCCTATCTGGGGTCCTCCCCCATGGACGATAACGGGGTTCATGCCCACGTATTTCATCATCACCACATCCCTGGCGAAGCCGCTTTTCAGGTCTTCGTCCACCATGGCATGACCGCCGTATTTTATGACAATGGTCTTGTGAGAAAATCGCCTGATGTAGGGCAGAAATTCAAGAAGCACATCGGCCTTTTCTATCGGTTCACGCAACTCATCCCGCTTCGTCATGTTCGTACTCCATTCATTTCTGATTCCCGGGTGCCCGGCATCGGTACATCCCTTAAAAGGACCTTACAGGATATACCTGCTCAAGTCTTCGTCCTCTACAATGTCGGCCAGTTTTTCGCTGACATAGTCCGCACTGATGATGACTTCCTTTTCCTTCATATCGGGCGCCTCGAAAGATATTTCATCGAAGAGCGTTTCCATGATCGTGTAGAGCCTTCGTGCCCCGATATTTTCCGTTCTTTCATTTACGAGGGCGGCCACCTCGGCGATTTCCGCAACCGCCTCATCCCGGTATACGATCTTCAGGCCTTCCGTCGCCATCATTTCCCGGTACTGTTTCACCAGTGCATTATGAGGTTCCGTGAGTATGCGCATGAACTCGTCCTTGCCGAGGGGGTCCAACTCAACCCGGATGGGAAAGCGACCCTGCAGTTCGGGTATCAGATCAGAGGGCCTCGAAATACTGAAGGCACCGGCTGCAATAAAGAGAATATGATCTGTTTTGACCATGCCGTGCCGTGTGCTTACCGTGGACCCTTCCACGATGGGGAGCAGATCCCGCTGCACGCCCTCCCGGGACACATCGGGACCGTGGGTCGAATCACTTCCCACAATTTTATCAATCTCATCGAGAAAAATGATCCCCGACTGTTCAACTCGTTCCAGCGCCGTCCTGGTGACCTTTTCCATATCGACGAGCTTCTGTGCCTCTTCTTCGGCAAGAATACCGACCGCTTCGGCAACGCTCACTTTTCTCGTCTTCTTTTTTTTGGGAAACATGTTGCCGAACATTTCCTTGATATTCACGCCCATGTCCTCCATCCCGGGACCCGAGAATATTTCGATCATCGGACCGGTCTGACTGTCGACCACTTCCACGTCGATAATACGGTCGTCAAGTTTGCCGTCACGTAAAAGCCGGCGCAGTTTCTCCCTCGTCCCGTCGTGCCCGGCCGCATCATCGGCATCGGGAAGCTGCAGGGGTTCCGTTTCGGAAAGTTGCGGCTCTTTTCGTACCGCTTCAGTCACCCGTTTCGGGAGCAGCAGATCCAGCACCCGTTCTTCGGCAATTTCCATCGCCTTTATCCTGACGTTGTCCTGCTCTTCCGATTTGGCCATATTGATGGACAGCTCAACGAGATCGCGGATCATCGACTCCACGTCCCGTCCCACATACCCCACTTCAGTAAATTTCGAGGCCTCGATTTTCAGGAAGGGAGAATTGTCGAGTTTCGCCAGGCGCCGGGCAATTTCAGTCTTTCCGACTCCCGTGGGACCGATCATGATGATATTTTTCGGAGCTATCTCCTCCCGTAATTCCTCCGATACCTTCTGACGCCTCCATCTGTTCCGAAGCGCAATGGCCACGGCCCTCTTGGCGTTGTCCTGACCGATAATATATTTATCAAGTTCTGAAACGATTTCTCGTGGTGTGAGATTGTTTGATGACATGTCTTCCTCTATCCCCTGTTTTTTTGTTTTCCACTATATAATAAGCCATCAGCTCCGCATTTGACGAACGTCGCTGATGGCTGTGAAAAGGAACAGTCCCCTCTATCAGGACTTTTTTGTTCTCTGCTTTCTGTTGGTAAAATTGTCTTCTTCCGTCGCGCCGAGTTCTTCAACCGTGATGGTGTCGTTCGTATAAATACAGATTTCCGCCGCAATTTTCATGGCTTCCTCTGCGATTTCCCGCACATCCATATCGCTGAATCGCATGAGTGCCCGTGCCGCCGCCAGTGCATAGGGGCCTCCCGAACCGATTGCCATGACATCATCGTCGGATTCAACGACATCGCCGTTCCCCGATATAATAAGCGAAATCTCTCCGCTCACCGCAATCATCAGGGCTTCAAGATGCCGCAATACCCGGTCGGTCCGCCAGTCCTTCGCCAGCTCAACGGCGGACCGCAGAAGATTTCCGTTAAACTGTTCCAGTTTCTGATCGAAACGCTCGAAAAGCGTGAAGGCATCCGCCGTGGCACCGGCAAACCCGACAATCACATTATTGTGGTACAAACGCCGCACTTTCCTGGCGCTGTGTTTCAAAATAGTCACATCAAGGGTTACCTGCCCGTCACCGGCAACAGCGACTTTCCCGTCGCGCCTGACCGTCAGGATGGTAGTTCCTCGCATCTTCATTTGATCATCGACCTCCATGAGCCCTGGGATGACTCTTATCGTACACTTCCATCAATCGCTCTACACTCATTGACGTATATTTCTGAGTTGTCGAAAGACTTTCATGCCCCAGCAGTTCCTGAATCACACGTAAATCCGCTCCCGCATCCATAAGATGCGTGGCGAAGGTATGCCGGATGGCATGGGGAGAAATCCGCCGGTTGATACCACTGGTAATGACATATTTGTTGACGATTCTCCGCACGCTGCGGGGAGTAAGACGTCCTCCGCTCCGGTTCAGAAAAACCGCATCCCGGCTTTTTTCTTCCGTCGCACCCTTCACGAGGTCCGACCTCTTGTCAAGGTACAACCTGAGAGCGTCCAGTGCCGGCGCTCCCACCGGCACGATGCGCTCCTTTTTCCCCTTACCGCGCACTCTCATGAGACCCTGAGGGAAATCGATGTCTTCCCCGTTGAGACCCGTCAGTTCACCGACGCGAACCCCCGAGGAATAAAAAAGTTCCAATATCGCCCTGTCCCTCACTCCGTACACGTCGGAAGCAAATTTCACTCCCAGAAGCGCAAGCATTTCATCGATCGACAAAAAAGCGGGTAAATATTTCTCCGTCTTCGGCGACTGAATCATCTCGGCGGGATTGTACCGGACCGCACCCTCGCGAAGCAGATACTTGAAGAAAGCTCTGAGACTTGCCACTTTCCGGGCAAGGGTCACCTTCTTGATCCCTCGTCGATAGGAATAGGCCAGAAACGCCCGGATCAGCGCCTGATCGACAGTATCGACCTCCGTGGTCCCTTTTTCCGTGAGAAAGGCATGGAACTGGCCCAAATCGGCAAGGTAATTCCTCCTCGTATGAGCGGAAAGGTTTCGCTCAATTTCGATATGAGTATTGAAGCCCTTGATAGCCGCCGCTATTTCCATGTCTCCGCACGTAATCTTGGTGGTTTCATGAAAAGTCCAACTGCTGCGTTGCGCTGCATCCTTCCCCCGCTTTCGCGGGGGCAGGCTATGCGGCGTACCGTACCTACGCCTCATTCCTCAGGACTTGCGCGCCTTGCATTTGAAGCTTTTTGCTTTGCCACCGAATATTGACTTTTTGCGAGTCCCTCAATCTTTCATTGTGACAGCAGGTGCCGTTCCGGCACCGGTCTCTGCTCCTTCATCACTCCGAACACCGCCGCAACCCGGCATAATAGCAACAACAGGAATTTGCAAAGTTGTTGTCGAAGACTCGCGTATTACCGTCTCGGAATGTCACCTTCACATAGGACATCCCGCCAAGTACTTCCGAATTTCTCTCTTCAATTACCACACCGAAACCCCATTCAGGGTATCGAAGGTGATAAACCTGATCGCCTGTTTTGAGATAAAGTCGACGAATTTCTTCTTTCATGTGAAAACGTAAGCCATGAAACCTGATCAGTTACATCTTATATTTTCCAAATGCCTCGACTGACAAATTCTCCAGGAATTCCTTCAGTTCCTCTTTACTGTACTTGTTGAGATCGGTAGGAGCATTGCCGAAATCAATCTGCGTGGATTTCTCAATCACTTTTTCTTCAACAAATATGGGGGCATTCGCCCGGAGCGCCAGGGCAATTGCATCGCTGGGGCGTGCGTCAACGGTGATGGTGGCGTCGTTCTGCAGGACGTGAATAACTGCAAAGAAGGTATTGCTCCGCAGATCATTGATCACGATCCTGGTCACGTTCACATTGAGGGCACGCATCATATCGTTCATGAGATCATGGGTCATGGGCCGTGCCAGATCAATCTTCTCAAGCTGCGTCGCGATGGCACTCGCTTCAAACAAGCCGATCCATATGGGAACGGCGCGCCGTTCTTCCAGATCTTTCAGTATCACGATAGGAGTGTTCGTGATGGGATCAATGGCCAACCCAAACACTTTCATTTGTATAAGCATTGTCAATCCTCCCTTCCCGAAAGGATTCTGCCTCGCAGTGAATGCGCATAGGCTTTCGTAATTCGCGTGTTGACAAAGGTGCCTTTCAAGGTTACTTCCCCAGGAACGTTGACGATTTTATTGTTTCTCGTTCGACCCGTCATATCGGTCTTCCTGTTCCTGCTCGCACCTTCGATAAAGACATCTTCCTCTCTTCCCACCATGCGAAGGTTGCTCTGGATAGTAAGTTCATTCTGAACGGACTGCAATAGGCGAAGGCGATGATTTTTAACCTCGTCGCTCACCTTATTCTGAAAGACCGCTGCCGCGATTCCCGGACGATCGGAATAGGCAAATGAAAAAGTATTATCAAATCTTACTTTTTCCATTAGGTCAATAGTTTTTTGAAAATCCTCATCACTTTCGCCGGGGAAGCCGACAATAATGTCGGAGGTGATACTTATGTCGGGACACCAGTTCCTCAACCGCTCCACCTTTTCAAGATAGTCCGATGGAGAATAGCCCCGGTTCATCCTTTTCAGGATGTCGGCAGAACCCGACTGAACGGGAAGATGGATATGCTCACAGAGTTTCTCCAGTGACGCAAAACATTTCATGAGTTCTTCAGAAAGGTCTTTCGGATGGGACGTGGTAAAGCGTATACGATCTATGCCCTCAATATCATTCACCATGTGCAACAGTTCCGGAAACCCGCCCTCCGATGCGGCCCCATTCCCGTAGGAGTTGACGTTTTGGCCCAGCAGCGTGACCTCCCTTATTCCATGACGGGCAAGGCGTTGTATTTCATTAATTATATCGTCGACCCTGCGGCTTTCCTCTCTCCCCCTGAGATAGGGAACGATGCAGTAGGAACAGAAATTGTTGCACCCCTGCATTATGGTCACGTATGCGGAAAGGGACCCGTTTTGGGGGAGGACGCAGACACCTGCGGATGTTACCGATTCCCGAAAGTCCGTTGCCACAATCCTTTCACGGGTTCTCTCGATCCTCTCGACAATTTCCGGGAGTCGATCGATATTATGAGTCCCGAGGACAAAGTCGAGATGGGGAATCTTTCTCAGAAAATCTCGTCCCCACTGCTGGGCAAGGCATCCGGCGATTCCGATAATCAATCCCCTTTTCTGTTGCGTGAGGCGCCGAAGCCTCCCCAGATAACTGTGGGCCTTCTGTTCCGCCTTCTCCCGCACACTGCAGGTATTGATAATAATAAGATCGGCCTCTGAAATCTCTTTCGTGACACGGTACCCCGATTCCCTGAGCAACGCCGCCATCTGTTCCGAATCATGAACGTTCATCTGACAACCGAATGTCCTGATATACAAATACTTTTCACATGTTACCATCTCATATTCAACCTCACGCGGAACCTAATACAGTATGAGAACCACGTCAATAATTTTTTCTTCGTCCTCTTCCGTAACGGTGGCAGCACCCGAAGCAGCGGCTATCATGGATTACTCATGATTTAATGTCGAGATGACGTTCCGAAGGGGCCTGAAACCGGAATTCAAAATGCTTCTCGCGGAAGAGTTTGAGGCAGACATCGACCACCGCCTCGTCATAGGCAATGCCCCTGTTTTTCGATATCTCTTCCAATGCCGCTTCAATGCCGAGAGCCGAACGATAAGGACGGTGTGATGCCATCGCCTCAACCACATCGGCAACGGCAATAATGCGCGCCTCCAGCAGAATATCGTCACCGGAAAGCGCATGGGGATATCCCGATCCGTCAAGTTTCTCATGGTGCTGAAGCACAATCTGCGCAACGGGCCAGGGAAAACCAATGTTCTTCAATATAT
>CAYTUH010000129.1:0-6924 GCA_964441165.1 uncultured Syntrophaceae bacterium | reverse complement strand
GCACGTTTATTTGTCGAACACGCTCGTAGTGGAATAGTAATACTGGATCTCCACTACCGTATCTCCCTCACCATCATCTGCCACGGAAGTTGCGTAGAACTTGGCGTAGGCCCCCGCCTCCCGACACTTGACCACGTAAGAATGGCCTTCAGTGATCATAGTCGCGGGTTCCGTCGGATCCCAATCACCCGGCCAGGCGGTGACGTCGTTCAGAGGCACCGGACCCATATCCTTGATATAGGTATGGTCCCAATCAGGCATATTGGCAAACCACATAGGACCTTCCATCGCACCATCGGATTCAGGCATGTCCCAGTGATTCCCTGTCGTGCCCTCTGAAAAGTCGATGCCCAGCCACGGGCCCAACACAGCCTCAGGGTATTCGGTCGCCACCGGCGTATATTCCGCCCAGACAATGTCGCCATAATCCGTGGTTCCTCCCCCACTCGGACCGGCAAACTGCACCGGCTCGTTGGACTCGCCTGCCTTCTTCACCCAGATCTGGCAGGTGGAATCCGCTTCCACCGGCACGCCCGGATTTTCAACGGTCGGATTGGTGGGGAAATTCCCGTCCGCATCGGTCATGCAGGCCATCAGCCAGTTATTGTTTGGGGCAATTCCCTTGACATAGACAATGGCTCCGGCAATGGGTTCGTCGTCGCCGTCAATCACCCGGCCCGTCACCCAGCCGCGTTCGTACGGATAATCGGCGTTCCAGATGGAGAGATGCTCCACCGTACCTTCATACACATCGCCGTTCCTGGTCAGGGTCCCTTCCTGATTCCATATGCCTTCCTCGGCGTCAAAATACCAGAGGGGCATGGTGGCCGGTGCCGATCCGAGCAGGCTGGCCGGAATGGGAATGGTGATGTCAGCCGTAGCCGGCGGGTCGAGTTGGAGCAGGTTGCCGTCCTCGTCCTGCACGGTCACGTCCATGAAACCGTAAGATTTGAAGGGTACCGTATCCCCGTCTTCGTCCACGCCTTCGAAATCGCCGGGAAAGGCCTTCAGGTCCGCCGAACGGGTCGGATTGAAGGCAGTCAGAGAGGCCGTGGCGGTGCCGCTGTATGGATTGCCGTCGGCGTCCACAAAGGCATCGGCTCCGACAGTGGCAGTACCGCCCATTCCGTCGTCAATGGTTCCGCCCACCGTGGTGTCGAAATCTCCGGAAATTCCGACTTCGAGCATGCAGGCATCGGGCAGATAGCTGGTTTCATCTTTGGCCACCGGAGTGATCCGGCAGGTGAATACGTAACCGGTTTTGCTGAAATTTACGATAGCCCGGTCGGTAACGGGGACGTCCACGGAAAAGCTGCCATCAGCCACCGTGGTTGCGGAGACCGGAAAACCTTCCGTACTGCTGTCGTCCGTTATATTTACCGCCACGCCCTCAAGGGCACCGCCATTCGCATCGAAGACCTTACCGCTGATTGTTCCAGTGTCGCTGGTGGTTGGCGCTGTTCCGCCGCTGTCGCTACCGCCACCGCCGCTGCCGATCAGGGCCATCAGGCCGATGGCCACGACCAAGAGAATCAGAAAACCGTTCAACGTCCTGTTCATACAATATTCCTCCTCAAATTTCGAATCTTAACACAACAAGAAAAACCACCCTCGCGCGAGGCATGGCAATCCCCTCACGATACCCGGGCAGACCCAACAAAAGTTGTCAATGATCAAGTCCGGTTTTGTATCCATGACCGGCAACACAACGTGGCCCGATATCTCAGGCCGGCATCGATTAAAGGTGCCATATGATATCCTATTTCAAGTAAAATGCAATGCATTTTGTTGGAAGCACGTAATCTGTCCGGTGTTGTAGCACGTAATCTGTCCGGTTAAGATGGGTCACCGGGAGGTGGCCCATGAGGCGGACGGAGATACTACAGGAGATCCGGAAGATGCGCTTTGAAGAGGCGTACGATGTATGGACAGAAGGTCGATTAACACAGGAAGCAGGCACCGGTCTTTTCTTTTGTGTCGTACGCGCGGTCCCTTCAGGATACAGGGGCAATCCATGGATGAATCTATCGGTGATCCCAGTCTTTCTTTCGATGACCTGCCGGCCATGTCAAAATGACATGGGTATGTCATGACGACGGTGACGTGGTATCCCTTTAAAATATCAGATAAAGTGCCGTTCATTCGTCCTGTCGGTACGTCATTCAGACATGCCGACCAGCCTTTTTTCAGCATCACCCGTATGTCTTCATGAAACCACTTCTTACTCTAACCTCTTGTAATATATGAATTATAGTAATACGGGCCGGGCATCTCCGTTTGGCATGATTAGTGTATTAATGAACACTAACAAACGACGAAGTGGAATTTACGCCATAATGCTTCAAAAAAAAAGGCGTACATTCCGGAGCAGTCAACCTGTCGACCGTCATGCTTCACTGACGCTGTCACCCACATCATCACTTCACAAGGGGAGATTTCAGGATTTATTATCGAAAACTCAAGCTGTAATGAACCCTTTTGCGCGAATTATTCATACCTGAATCTCCCCGCTTCATTATCGAGAATTTTAATATGTTTCAGTTGCCGGAGGTTATTTAACATCATGATGACTTCAGAACAATACAGAGACAGTCTGGGCGATCTCAATTTAGACGTATATATACAGAAAAATAAGGCGAACAACGTACAGGACAATCCGGTTATTCGTCGCTCCATCGATGCAACCGCCAGGACATACGAGATGGCCCATATGTCGGATTATGAGCACGTCATGACGGCGATCTCCCACATTGACGGTTCCAGGATCAATCGCTTCAATCATGTCAATCAGAGTATCGATGACCTCATAAAAAAGATGACACTGGATCGGCTCTTTCACGGCAATAACAATGGAAGCTCCTTTTATCGCACACTGGGGATGAACACTTTAAATACACTGTCCATAACGACTGAGGATATCGATGCTGAATACGGAACGGATTATCACGGACGTTTCCTGAAATATCTGGCATATATTCAGGAAAATGATCTGACCTGTGACGGGTCAATGATTGACCCCGGCGGGAATAGATATTTACCGCCTCATCGGCATCCGCACCCTGATATCCTGTTGCATGTGGTAGACGAAAGGGACAACGGACTTATGCTCTACGGAGTGAAGGCGTGTAGAATAAGTGCGTTGACTGCCCATGAAATAATAGTCATCCCGACCGCGGCCGTGACGGAACTGGATGACTTGTATGCTGTTTTATTTGCCTTGCCGAGTGACGCGGAAGGGATCACATTTATCATAGAAAGTGATTTTCATGCCGCTGCAATGTCGGGAGATACGATTGCAGGCCGGGAAGCAGGAAGATTTAAAGACCATAAGATAGTATGTGTCTTCGATAACGTGATTGTGCCCTGGGAGCGGGTGTTCATGTACCGGGAAGGGGTAAAGACCGGGGTCGACTCGTTATTCTTCAATTCACGTATCAATCATCCGATATCACTGTCATGTTAAGGCGAGATTGCTTCGGACTGTCGCCCTCGCACCGCCTAAAAGGTTGCCCCCCCGGTCATTGCGAACCGCAACGGGCGCTGCGTGCTTACGTAGCGCCCGCTTGTTGAGACAACAGGTATTCCCAGGAACGGCTTTCAGCCTTTTCTTAGCGGTGTCATGAGCAGCCTTTGAACGGCGGCACCGGCGACGGCCAGAAGCACAAAGAGAACGGCGCCGATGGTATGCTCAAGGCCGAGGCCGGTCACAATCGCTCCGGCACCAGCCAGCGATGAAAGCAGAATGAGCGCCCAGTCCAGGATCAGGATGGCAACCAGCGCACCAATCACCCCGCCCACAAGGGGTGGGATGATGCTGTCGGCGCCGATGCCGTAGGACTGAGCCGCCATGAAAAGGAGATAGGCGCCCCCGTAAAAGCCTGCAAGGGCGAAACCGACACGCTGAGCCAGGATTGCCACCACCAGACCCACCAGGCCGAGTGTGATGCCGACCAGAAGCAATACCCACAATGTTTGATCGGGAAGGAGAACGGCGGCAAATTCCAGACCGGCAAGAAATCCCGCCATGGCGACAAAAAGCCAGAAGAGCTTCCGCCCCAGGATAAGCATAACAATGCCTGTCACGATAAGCAGAATTTTCATAGCCCCCCTCAATGACGCGCTACCGATGCCGCCCGGAGGACGGCGCCGGTTATTCATACCCTTACAGGATCTCTTTCACCCGGCCCACCTGACCGGAGGCAAGGCGGACCTTTATTCCGTGGGGATGAAAGGTTGACCGGGTCAAAATGTCCTGCACAATCCCTTCGGTCGTCTTTCCCGACCGCTGATCCGCCTTGAGGACGACGGCCACGCGAATCCCCGGCTTGATCCGTTCCCGTTGTGTTCCATCCATAACCAGTTAACTTCCTTTGCCATCATTTCTGAGCCACGTGGGATGATGATACAACCTGACAGGATAATTTGCCACCAGATTCATCAAGGCCTGGTAATTGATTATTGAATGAAAGGGTGTTTCGGGCTGATGTCACGGCAGGGAGTGAAAAAACATGATCGCTGATCATGACGAGACCCTCGAAGGCGGTCGTGACAATCCAGATCCCAGATCCCGGATTCCGGCTATCCGCTGATGCGGATTCCGGAATGGCAGGATTGATTGATTCTTTTTGCTGAGAGAGCGTAATCCTTCAATCCGTGATCCGTCAATCCCGGTTTATTCAGTGCCCTTCTAAAAGATTGACAATCTTCGGCAAAAATGGTTTTTATTGGTGCCTTACGATGTCACCGAGGCTCTTTGAGTGCATGAGAAAGCATGAGTACAGCACACCTGTTACCTGATAGCAGAGCAGCGAGCGATGAACGGGCAGGACCGTTATACAAATCCCCACAGAGAGGAGTTTCTGGTATGAAGAAAGCGATGAAGACAGCAGTCACAGCACTCATTCTGAGCCTTATGAACCTTATGCCTGTGCTGTCACCGGCCTGCACGACCATGCTCGTCACGAAAGGCGCGTCGCAGGACGGCTCGGTCATGGTCGCCCACTCCGACGACAGTGAATTGTTCGATCAGCGCCTGGCCTACGTGCCGGCGGCCGACCATACGGCAGGATCGATGCGGCCCGTCTATTACGATGCCGCGTCGCTGGGTGAAAAACCCGAATATCACGGCTACCTGCTGCGCCGGTATGTCGGCACGGAAAGAGGTCCGACCTATGTCAATCCCACTCAGTCACAGAGCATCCCCCTCGGGTATATTCCGCAGGTCGAACATACCTACGCCTACTTCGACGGTTCCTACGCCATCATGAACGAACATCAACTCATGTTCGGCGAGTGCACCGACGGCACCAGGATCCAGCCCGATCCCGTTCCGGGCACACTTATCTTCTACAGTGCCGAGCTGAGCCGCGTCGCCGCGGAACGCTGTAAAACGGCGCGTGAAGCGGTGGAACTGATCGGTCATCTTATTGAGACCTACGGCTACTACGGCACGGGCGAGACCTTGCCTGTCGGTGATACGGAAGAGGGCTGGGTCATAGAGATGGCGCCCAGTCCCGAAGGCACCGGCGGCCTCTGGGTGGCAAAAAAAGTCCCCGACGGTGAGGTGTTCGTCGCGGCAAACGAGCTGCGTATCCGCGAAATCGACCCCGATGACCCCGACATGCTCTATTCCAGAAATCTTCATGACATCGCCAAAAAACACGGATGGTGGAAACCTGAGGATGGCAAGCTGGACTGGCTGCGCTGCGTCAGTGAGGGAGAATACAGCCATCCCTACTACTCGCTCCGCCGGGTCTGGCGTCTGCAGGCGCGGATAGCACCGTCACAGGAACAATCGCCCTGGGTCGAAGATGGCTTCACGAAAGCCTATCCCTTCTCCATAAAGCCGGACAAAAAGCTGGACGTTCGTGATGTCATGAGCCTCTATCGTGATTACTATCAGGGAACGGAGTTCGATCAGTCGAAGGGGGTAACGGCTGGTCCTTTCGGCTCCCCCTACCGCTACCCCGGTCCGATGGACGCGGGGAACGATACCGGCGATCCGAACGCCACACTGAAGGGCGCCTGGGAACGTCCTATCTCCATCTATCGCTGCGGATTCAGCTATGTCTGCCAGGCACGGGGATGGCTGCCCGATCCCATCGGAGGGCTTCTCTGGTTCGGTCCGGACGAGCCGATGAGTACGTGCTATGTGCCCTTCTACGCAGGGGTGACGAACATTGCCGCACCCTATTATACCTGTGACACCTCGGTCTTCAGCCGGGAGAGTGCCTGGTGGGCCTTCAACTTTGTGGCCAACTGGGCGGGTCTGAAGTACAGCTACATGATCAAGGATATTCAGCAGAAACAGGACGAGATTGAAATCGCCGAGATTGAGGGTATCAGGACAACGGATGAAGAGGCGCTCGCCCTGTATAAACAGGACCCCGAAAAGGCGCGCCGGCTGCTCACCACATACTGCGAAACGCAGGCCAGCCAGGTGGTGAAGGACTGGTGGGAATTTGCCTGGCTCCTGGTGGCCCGCTATGACGACGGCTATGTCAGCGCACCGGGGAAGATGGCCCAGGAAGTCGGTTATCCCGACGAGTGGTACGACGGGTCCGAGTGGCCCCACGGTCCGACAGCCTATAAGAAACCGGGAAGCAAGTAAGTAAGGGAGGACAGGATTAAGGGATTGAGGAATGGGGATTAAAGGATTGAAGAGTACAGGAGCAAGAGAAAGGTCATTCCCGGAAACGCCGGAATCCAGACGGTGGATTCCGGATATCCGCTCACGCGGATTCCGGAATGACATCGTTGTTTTCGTACAAAGGCACAGAGGAAAAACGTTTCGAGTTTCATGTTTCGAGAAAAACACGGCACCTGGTCATTGCGAGACCGGCCTCGGCGGTCGTGGCAATCTTGATCTTTGGATTCCGGATATCCGCTCACGCGGATTCCGGAATGACATCGTTGTTTTCGTAC
>CAYTUH010000128.1:0-6928 GCA_964441165.1 uncultured Syntrophaceae bacterium | reverse complement strand
CCACGAGTGCATTATCTTTTGCCCTGATCATACTGCCGCCGGCGACTCCCAAAACCCTTCACCACCGCATGGCCCGGCACCCCGGCCCGTGCCGGGTCCCCGTCCCTGCGGTCCTGTTCCATCACCTCGTGGCATCTTCGTCTCCTCAGGTTGCCTCTTTACCAGCCACCAAAAGCGAACCGACCACGTCCGGCACCGCCGCCCCGGCCGAATCGCCGCCATCCGAAACCACGGCCGCGACCAAATCCGCCACCTCCTCCGTAGAATCCGGAGAATCCCGTACCGGCATACGGCATGTTATTCCAGCCGTATCCCTGCATCGGCATACCGTAGAAGGGCCTGTTTCGAAAACCCCTCCCACCGAAAGCCGGGTTTACATAACCGGGCATCTGATAACCGGCACAAAAACCGGCTGCCCGTCCCGTCATGGGGCCATACCCCATCGGTCCTGTTCTATCTCCCAAAGGCATTGTATTCACCTCCTCTGATGTTCGTTCTTGGCAATCACCACATGATCGCCATTAACATACTATCAAAAACCGTGCCAGGAGCAGGAGGCATAATTATATAAATCATATCAGACAGTTAAAAATATGGTTTTTTATAACTCATTTCATACAGTCGCATATATGCACACAATGAAACGGCAATGAGTTGCATATTTGAGACTATCACCATTAGACCCAATGACCCTCGACGGTCGCATCGGTGACCTCCTGCAGCGTTCCCGACTCCCACAGCAGAAGCGCGTCCTTGACGGTCTCACACTCCTTACCGGCAATGAAAATCCTGATCGATGCGGCATTCAATGTTCGAAAGGCATTGGGACCCACATTCCCCGTTATCACGATGTCGGCACCCAGATCGGCCACGTTGCGCGCTGCCTGAATACCGGCACCCTGTGAAGCGTTGACATTCTGTTCGTTCGAGAAGACCTTGATATCCTCACTCTCCGTCTCATAGACCACGAAATACTTGGCGCGGCCAAAACTGCGGTCCATCTTGTCTGATACCGTTTTCCCGTATGACGTCACAACTATTTTCACAATTACCATCCTTTCATCATTCTACCACGACCACGACCACGTCCGCCTCGCCGTCCACCACCATGTCCATGGTACCAGCCGACCCTGTCGCACCCGGGAAGCTTAAACCGTTCATCGGGGAGAATGTTGCTGCAATAGGCTTCGAGCACGTCATC
This sequence comes from uncultured Syntrophaceae bacterium, assembly GCA_964441165.1. GTDB lineage: Bacteria > Desulfobacterota > Syntrophia > Syntrophales > UBA2210 > CAYTUH01. The sequence goes on along the minus strand of CAYTUH010000128.1, from coordinate 5,727 downwards.
GACGGCACCCCGTAAAAAGGGCATGACCGAAATACCCGATGCCATGATCATGCGGTACATCGGCATTGACAGGGCACCGCAGAGCACCAGGTCGACGCCAAGTCCCTTCAGTTTCGAAGCCTTGCCGATGATTGTAGGCTCGGCAAAGGGAACCCGTTCACGCAATGCTACATGTCTGGATTCGAGGCGCACGACTTCCAGCAGATTTGAAAAATCCAACACTGTTGAAACAGTATCTCCCCATACCGGAATCGCAATCTTCATACCATCACTCCCCGTTACCCCTTATGTAAACAAGATACGTGCCATCATACCAACCCAGGGGAAAATAAGCTTTTACTCCTCTTATTGCAATCAGTTACGGACTACACGCGACGAGTCACCCCGGAACAGGCCGCGCATTTTCGCAACTTTTTCCATATAACAGTCGCATATATGCAACCATTACCCTCGCTGTAAAGGGGCAGTACCGCACCTCCTGCCGCCCTCGAGAGAGAAAAATCATTACCCCTTGATTTCACAGGTGAAAAAATATATACTTCTCCTACCTGTCACCCATGTCAACACAATCCCCGATTCACCCGCAGAAAGAGGGGGCGGGTGGAATACCGGAGCACTGTCGGAGATCTACGGGAACATGGGATAAACAGACTTCCCCCTCTTCACGCCGGTGAGGCACTCATAATGTTCATTATTCGGAAAGCAGTGAACCTGGTCCTGGAATTCATCACCTTTGTCAGAACGGACATCTGGAGGATTCGCCTCCATACGCTTCCCCGGAAAAAGTCTTTTTTCATCAATTTCCTGCGGATCATCATCCTTTCCGTCCGGGGCTTTGACGAAGACAAGTGCCGGCTCCGCGCATCGGCCCTGACCTTCTACTCGCTGATCTCCATCGTTCCCGTCGCCGCCATGGCCTTCGGCATCGCGAAAGGCTTCGGATTCGAGAAAGCCCTTGAAGCACAGTTGTATGAACGGCTCGCCGGTCAGGAACAGATTCTTGAAAAAATCATCACCTTTTCTCATTCACTCCTGGAAAGCACCAGAGGCGGCGTCCTTGCCGGAATCGGCATCGTCATTCTTTTCTGGGCCGTCATCAAGGTTCTCGGCCAGATCGAGGATTCCTTCAACGACGTCTGGGGCATCAAGGAAACGAGACCTTTTGGAAGAAAGTTCAGCGACTACCTCTCACTCATGCTCGTATGTCCCATACTTGTCATCCTGTCCAGCAGCATCACCCTGTTCATCTCAACGCAGATTACGAGCCTCACGGCAAAAATCGCGCTCCTGGGAGTTTTCACCCCCCTCATCACTCTCGTGGTCAAATTGCTCCCCTACTGCATCCTCTGGATACTTTTCACCTTCCTCTATATCTTCATGCCCAATACCAAGGTACGGTTCGTGTCGGGTCTCGTCGCCGGCATCATCGCGGGATCGGTATTTCAGTTTGTCCAGTGGGGATATATCACCTTCCAGATCGGTGCGGCGAAATACAATGCCATATACGGCAGTTTCGCCGCCCTGCCGCTTTTCCTGATCTGGCTGCAGCTGAGCTGGCTCATTGTACTCTTCGGGGCGGAAATCTCCTTTGCCCACCAGAATGTCCACACCTATGAGTTCGAACCCGACGCACTCCAGGTCAGCCCCCGCCTGAAAAAACTGCTTACCCTGCAGATCGCCCATTGCCTGATCATCCAGTTCTCAAAGGGCGAAACACCGCTCACTGCCACGGAAATCTCCCGGGAGCTGGAGATCCCCATACGCCTGGTACATGAAATAATTTATGAACTGTCGGAGAGTCACATCATCTCCGATACCAGGGCCGTAAACGACGGAGAAACGGCCTACCAGCCGGCACGCGACATCAACCAACTCACCATACAAGGCATCCTCGACGCACTGGAAAACAGGGGCCTCTCCTCGATCCCCTTCGCTCAAACGGCAGCCTTCACCGCCTTTTCGGAATCGGTCCAGTCATTCGGAGACATCATTGAGAAATCACCCGCCAACAGGCTGTTGAAGGATGTTTAACAAAGACAGGCGCAAAGGCACTGAGGCACACAGGCACAGAGCGGAATTGCCCCAAAGGGGCAGGTAACTCGAAACACTAAACGCGAAACCCGAAACGGTCTTTTATGTAGCCTGCCGATTTATCGGCGTTTTTTTAATAATGAATAACTTCTTGCGCTTATCAGCGCAATGGCCTGATGAATCAGGCAGCTACATTCAGGATTCACGGATCATGGATTGAAGGATTATTAAAAACAGGCACAGAGAAAAATCCCCCGAAGGGGGAGGTACCTTTAAACTTTTAACTCGAAACCCGAAACTGTCTTTTACAGCTGACAGTTTTTCACTTCTGAATCATCACATCTTTCAGTTTCACCACACTCAGTATGATGCTTCCCGATACAATGCATGCGCCGAGAATGATGAATGCCAGCTTGAAACAGCCTGCATCTCCCATCACTCCCAGGAACGTAGGGATCGCGCCGGCACCGAAGAGAAAGCCGATGGGGATGGCGAGAGAGACGACAAGGCTGCGCTGCTGAGGCGGAACGATGGTCGAGAGTACCGCAAACCCCGCAGGGAAAAAACAGACCGCCATCATCGGCTGAAGGATGACAACCACATATATCCAGAATGATTGCGCGAACCCAATGGATACGGTCAATATTCCGGTAACCAGAAAGACGACCTTCATTGTCCTGATGGTGCCGAAACGGTCGGACGCCCATCCGCCGAGGAAGACGATAAAGAGCGTGGCAACGCGGGAAAAAGAAACAAGCGAATTGGCATGGGTCCTGGCTATCTCATGATCGTTGACCAGGTAAAGGGGAAGCATGGAATATACCCCGACGGTGCTGCTTATTCCAAGGCAGAAGAGGAAAATCATCACGCAGAATGAAGGCTTCCTGAAAAGAGAACTGACGGAACTGAAATTCGGTTTTTCACCGGTGAATTCACCGCCGCGGCCGAACCGGGCAAAAGAGAACCCGAACAGTAGAGCGGCAATCCCGATCACCGCCAGGACTCCGCGCCAGGGGAACCAGAGCAGAAATACTTCCGCGATGAGCGGGGCCAGGACAAAGCCGAAATTGGGAGCCAGTTCGTGGATGGCCAGGGCCGTTCCCCACTGACGGGGCGTGACCAGATTCGTGACGGTGGCTATCCCCGAAGGAAGGTATAAGCCTGTTACCAACCCGAGTGCCAGCATTCCCAGGGTAACTTCCCATCCCGCACCGGCGCAGGAAATACCGAGGAGCACCAGCCCGGTGAGAACCGAAGACACTACAATGGCTGTGCGATGCGAGATCCGTGCGGTCACAAAGCCCGAACCAACGAGCGAAACGAAGTATCCCACCGTCAGGACGAAGAAAAACAACCCCGCCTCGCCGTGACTCAACCCGAGATCGTTTTCGATGGTCGGAAGAAGGGGTGCAAAAACAATCCTGGCAGTGAAATTAAGAAAGAATATAAAAGTGATAAACAAAATCGGCATCAAGTGCATCAGCAGATTTGAGCCGTTCTTATCCGCATTATCGACACCCTTTCGCACCGTTACATTACCCATTCACTTTTTCCCTTCAAGAAAAATTCCGATCAGTTTGCGCCAGAGGGGGGCAGTTATGCAATAAAAAAATGACTGTGAGGGGTACAGAGGAAAAACAGCGGCAGAGTCGCAGAGCGACAAAGTACCTGAGTGAAAAAACGGTTTCGAGTTCCGGGCTTCGAGGAATACCCCGTATCAATACGCCCGTGGTCAGTGCGAGACCGCCCCCGGCGGTCGTGGCAACCTTGACAGTTACCACAGGTACAGCGTGGAAGTGCCCCGACGGGCAGGTAACTTGAAACTTTAAACTCGAAACTTATAACTGTATCCCGGGGATAATTTTATTGACAAATGAGCGTCCAGACAGGAAAATCAACCTGACTCCAAAATTCTTTTCCACGTCACCGGACACTTCACGCGGTCGCATCTGCACGTATTCAGCCCCATAAATCTGGAGAACACAACGCCGCCTCAGAGAGGAGTTTGCCATGTATCACTTCAAACGTCTCATGGTAGGACTTGCCCTCAGCATTGAAGACGAGGCGAAAATTCGCTATGCGTCCCTCGTCAGTCGTCTGGCCTCGTCGGAGGAGATCACCTTCATCCATGTCAGGGCCACCGGCAAATCGCAAAGCCCGTCGTCTCAGATGAGCCATGACTCGATAACGGGAACGATGAAGAAGCTTGTGGAGGAATACTGTGTCTATTGCCGGTCCGGGGTACAAATCGACTATGAAGTCTTCGATGAATCGCAGCTGATCGATATCGAACTTTTGAGGCGGGTGAAGGAAAAAGAGATCGACCTGATCGTGGCCGGCAAGATAAGCGGGGAATTCACGGGTCAGGAGAGTGTCCCCATACGAGTCACGAGAAAGGCCCCCTGCTCGGTCCTGTACATACCGAGGAGATCCTGGCCCCTCGGTGAACGGCCGTCGGACACACGAATCCTTGTCCCCGTGGAATTTCTGGAGGGTCACTCCATCGATGCCATGCAGCTGGCTATCGATTTCGCCATCGAATACAAGATACCGCGGATCACCTGCGTGCATGTTTTCGATATTCCCCTCGGCTACTATAAGCGGGGAAAGAGTTACGAGGAATTTTCCGAAATCATGAGGGGCAACGCGGAAAAGAGGCTTGAGGAATTCAAAGAGAACTTCGATTTCAAGAACATCTCCCTCGCGCCCGTCCTGGTGAGACTGGAAGGTAAACATTACAAAGCCATACTCGACGTGGCCACACGAAACAAAATCAACCTGATCGTCATAGGATCGCGGCGCAAGAAGGCGGCCGCGAAATTCCTGCTCCACAGTGTGACGGAGCAGCTCATCAGGACCACGACGGTCCCCCTTCTTGCGGTCATAAAAAAGGGCAAGGGGATGAGCTTCTTCGAAGCGCTGCTCAGGCTGTAACAGATTGGAACCGCTGGGGAGAATATAGCGGATTGCCCACAAAGACAGGACAAGAGGACTTTTCACACAATACTGACAAAGGAGGTATACCATGCCGGGAAGTATCTATAAGATTATCGAACTTGTGGGGACAAGTGATTTGTCCTGGGAAGATGCAGCGAAAAACGCCGTGGAAACGGCCGGTGGAAGCCTTCATGACCTGAGGGTCGCCGAAATCACGAAACTGGACATGACCGTTGAGGGTGGAAAGGTCAGCAAATACCGCGCCCGCGTGAATGTCTCCTTCAGGCTGGAAGAGTAACAGGATTCGCCGGTTTTTCATGAAACCCCCGCCCCTCCATGGAAAGGGGAAGGGATCGGTGCGTCAGGGAATTAATCACACCTGTCATTTATTAAAAACAGTTTCGAGTTTAAAATTACCCGCCCCATGCGGGGAGTTCTTATTTAAGAAGTCAGAATTCAGAAGCCAGAAGTAAGAATAAAAGCTCTGAATAGGTCAACACATAGGTAACACCTTTAGCACAGGACATTGGTACTCAAGAACTTGCTTTTACTTTGTGCCTCAGTGCCTCAGTGCCTATGTGCCTGTTCTTCTTAATCCTTACTCCATGAATCCCGCTTCACCTGCTTTTCTCGTTCGACGCGCGCTGACGGATGAGTTTTTTCACGAAGATCTCTTCCCGCTCCATCTCTTCGAGGCGATCGGCGATATACTTCTTTGCTTCTTCGTGCTGGGGAATGAATATCTTTTCAAGGGCATTC
>CAYTUH010000127.1:0-6933 GCA_964441165.1 uncultured Syntrophaceae bacterium | reverse complement strand
TCGAGCAGGCGGCGGGGTTCCTGCGCATTCGTGACGGCTCGCACCCCCTCGATGCCAGTGCCGTCCATCCCGAACGCTATGGACTGGTCGAAAGTATGGCCCGGGACCTGGGCTGTTCCGTGCCGGACCTGATACGGGACGGAACGCTGCGATCGAAGATCGACCTGAAGCGCTACCTCAGCGATAGCGCGGGCATGCCCACCCTCAGGGACATACTCTCCGAACTCGCCAAACCGGGCCGTGATCCCCGTGCACAGTTCGAGGTTTTCAGTTTCGCCGAGGGCATCCATGCCATGGACGATCTCGAGGCGGGCATGGAACTGCCGGGTATCGTGACGAATGTCACCAGGTTCGGTGCTTTCGTCGATATCGGCGTGCACCAGGACGGCCTCGTCCATATCAGCCAACTCGCCGACCGCTTCGTAAAGGACCCCGCCGAAGTGGTCCGGGTAAACCAGAAAGTGCGAGTACGAGTGCTCGACGTGGATACTCAGCGAAAGCGCATATCGCTTTCCATGCGAAAGAGCGCTGCACCATCGGCCCGGGAATCCGGGCCTGCGGATTCACCTCGCTGAACCTGCCGCCGGATTTCAATTTTTTCGCCACCATTCACTCGGCGAAAGAAAAAATATCCCTCAAAGCTCTGGATTTCGGAAGCGTTGCCCTGTATGAAATCCTGAGACGTCACGGCGCATGACGGCCGTCGTGAAAGAGGCTTCGCCGGGAAACAGGCCGGACCGGGAATATGATTGAACGACCTATAGCACACATCTATCAACTCCTTATGACCGATGCCGTGGGACGATATGGCGGTGCCGCCTTCTTTTCCCTCTGGATACTCATGCGCATCTACCGTTATCACGACACGTTCCTGCAATGGCTCGTGACCTTCCAGTTCCTGCTCTTCGTGGCCGCATATCTGAGCCGCCACAGGGCAACGGTGCAGGCCCGGGGCTTCAGGGAAGTGGTCTTTCCTTTCATCTGCGCAGCCGTTCCCTTCCTTATCGATTCCTATTCCTTCATGCCCTGCCGCGATCTGAGCGCTCTCCATCCTCTCTCCATAACGCTCATGTTCACCGGCACTTCTTTCATCATTGCCGGTATCGTCTTTCTCCGGCGCTCCTTTTCCATCATGACTGAGGTGCGGGAACCGGTCTTTCACGGTATCTACCGGGTGACACGCCACCCCATGTACCTGGGGTCCATACTCTCGTCACTGGGAATAATGCTCTGTTGCTTCAGCCCGCTGACGCTCTCCGTCTTCACGGCCTTTGTGATCATGCAGGTCCTGAGGGCCCGCTTTGAGGAGGTCAAGATCACCGCCGCTGTTCCCGGATACCGGGACTACGCCCTGAAGGTCGGCTGGTTCTGGAAGTTGGGGAGGCACTCATAACCGACGCATCGGGGGACAGCCGCATTGAAACAAGGACAGGGTACTCCACAGCAGGATGTATCCGACTGCCCTGTCAGGAACTACCGCGACTGGGCGTCGAACCATTTGATATTCTCCTGAATCAGGTCCGGTATGGGGAGGTCATAGGGACACCGTTCCATGCACTGGCCGCAGGCGGTGCAGTTCCGGGCCTGATCGACGGCGTCTTTCTGTCGCCCCCCCTTGAGAATCGCAGGACCCATTCGCTTCACGATGGACTTGATGCCTAACACCATCTGGATCTGGATTTCTTCGGGACAGGGCTGACAATAATCGCAGCGCCGGCAGAACTGTTTGCCGAACTGTTCTCTGAAGGCCCTGATTTCCTCCGTTTCCTCATCAGTGACGATTCCGCCTTCGAGAAAGACATCCCAGTTTCGATCGAAAAGTTCTTTGCTCTCCACGCCGGGGATAATGATAGTCCCCTTCATGGCGAGGGCATACTTGATGGCCAGCCGGCAATTTTCGATCACGCCGCCGGAGAGTGACTTCATTGCAATCACGCCCATATCTTTCGCAAGTGCCTTGGGAATGACCTTTTCCTCCGCCTTGGGTTCAAGAAAGCTGTAACAGACCATAAGCGTCTCGAAGAGACCGTCATCGATGGCATAATCGAGAAGATCCAGGCTGTGGCTGGTAATTCCGATATGCCGGATGAGCCCCTCGTCGCGGGCCTTTTGCAGTGCCTCCAACGCTCCGCCCTTTGACGTTATCTCGCGATAGGCCTCGCGATCTTTGACGAAGTGACACTGGTAGAGATCGATAACGTCCCGCCCGAGATTTTTCAGGCTTGTCTCTATATCCTTTCTCATCCCGTCGGCACTCCGCTGGGGAGATTTCGATGCCAGTACAACCGTTTTTTCCACCTCCTTGAGGGCGATGCCGATGCGTGATTCGCTTGTCGTATAGGATCGGGCCGTGTCGATGAAATCGACGCCCCGTTCAACCGCATGTAGTACCGTCTCCACGGCCTGCCGCTCATCGACGCGCTGAATCGGGATGCCGCCGAAACCGAAACGGGTGATTTCAATTCCCGTCTTTCCGAGTATTGCCTTTTCTAGCATGATTTTCTCCATTTCTTTCCGACAGGGTTCTCAACCGGCCCCCGTCCAGGTATGTATCTATAAGGTGTCGGATCGCCAGCACCGGGTGCCGCCGGATCATGCGGGGCCCTGCAAACCGCATGACCTCCCCTATTCGTTCCCGCAACTGCGGCCTGTAGCAGTGAACAGGACAGTTGAGGCAGGTCGGTTTATCTTCACCGAAGGGGCAGCCGGCCAGGCGCCCCTCCGCATATTCCCTCAATTCCCTGCACGCCGGGCACAATTGACCGCCACGGTGATTCAGTCTGCAGTAGAGGGCAATCATCGCTTCGACGGTGTTGCGTTCACGGGCAATTCTCCCTCTCGTCCGGTTGCCTTTCATAACCTCCGACAATGGTGAACCGAAAAAACGATCTTTGTCATAGATAATTCCCGGTATAAAGAAAGCTGTCCGGGGACTCAATTCACCGCAATGACCACCTGAAAAAAAGTCATCGCATGATAAAGGTCGTCATTCTATCACTACCCGATGCCGGACGCAAACCCGCCTTTTTCTCTGCGGCCTGTGTAACGCCATCTCATTTTTCTTATCAGTATCTCTGGCTTCTTATTTTGTCACTTTTCATATTTTATCTTGACATAGGGTGCAAAGATGCATATATTACACGCGCAAGTTGGATAAAGACATTTTGAAGTACGAAGATCGGCCACCATGTCCTTACACTCTTGGTGGCCATTTTATTTCTGTCATAATGGCAATCCGACTTTGAAAAATTCATGAAAGGAGGATGCTATTTATGTCAGAAGGTACAGTAAAGTGGTTCAGTGATCAAAAAGGCTTCGGGTTTATCGAGATGGATAACGGGAAAGACGTGTTCGTTCATCACAGTGCGATCCAGATTGACGGGTTCAAGACCCTGCACGAGGGTCAGCGCGTCACGTTCGACGTCGAGCAGGGCAAGAAAGGCCCCGCCGCCGGTAACGTAAAACCTATGTAAGCGATTACGACAAAGGCACTCCCGCACGGTAATCCATGCACGGAGTGCCTTTTTTCGTTTTACCCCCTCCATACCGGCGCCTCCCTTTCATCGGCGCGCGGCAATCCCATACCTATGGAAACATGTTTTCAAGCATTACCTCCAGAATAGCCGTGGCTGTTTCCGTCGCGACGGTACAGTTCTGCTGCCCGGCCGGCATCATGTTCATCAATACAACTATGGAAAGTCCCTCATTTTCGAGACTCCCGGCAAAGGCGCTGTAGCCGAGGGTCGCGCCGTTATGCCAGAAGAAGGGCCCCTGTTCCGTTTCGAGGATGGCGATTCCGAGGCCGTACCGGGGGCCACCTTCCTGGTCCGTCATCGGAACGGTCGTCCACTGCTCGGCGCACATGGCGGGACTCAGGAGCCTGCCGTCCGCTATAGCGCTTATCCAGGTCTTGAGTTCTCTCACGCTGGATACGACACCGGCACTGGTCCAGCCGGCCGTGGTGTTCCATGTGGTGGCATCGACGGGATCATCGTCACCCGGCACGGTGATGCCCGGGGGAAGATCGTTTCTGCTCACGTAACCGGAGGCGTGGGGTCTGCTGAGAAGGAAATCGGCCATATCGTCAAGCGCCGTTTCCGTCAGTCCCAGTTCATCGGCACATCGTGTCTGAATCTCCTCGGCGGCGCTTCTGCCCGTCACCTCTTCAATGATCATTCCCAGCAGGTAATAGGCGAAGTTCGTATAATAATAGTAGTCGCCGGGCGAGAAGAGCGGCTCTATGGCTCGACCCCATTCGAGGATCTCCTCATGGGTCCAGACCCTGGTGGGGTTGCCGAATCGTATTTCCTGGAACGCCGGATTGTCGTTCTCCAGATCGGAATACCCCGATGTATGGTTGAGGAGATTCCGGACCGTGATTTGATCGGCATTGGCCAGGCCCTCCGAGAAGGCAAAGCTGTCGAGCCTGTCGTCAAGATGTACCAGACCTTCCTCGACAAGCTGCAGAACAACCACCGCGGTAAAGGTCTTGGTGATGCTCGCCACCTTCCAGAGCTGCTCCCTATCCATATCGAGACCCGTTTCAGCATCCGCCTTCCCGAAGGCCCGCAGGAAGACCTCCCTGCCCTCACACCAGACGCCAACGACAGCCCCCGGCACCAGGTAGTCGTTCATGATGTTTTCCACGATGGTGGTCAGTTCCTGGGAAATCCGGGCACTGTTCCCCCCGTTACTGCACGACAAACTTGTCAATACCAGGACAAACAGGAGAAAGGAGATGAGGATACTCGAAAGAAAACAGGAATGAATGGTGAATCTCTCGCGCCGCCGGCCGAACATAGTGAACACCTCCCGAGAACTGATTTAAAAGACACTATTTTTCAGAGCTGAACTATAGGGAGTGACATCCATGCTGTCAAGAATAATCCTGCAGCGCCTGAATCGACATTCCTGTCGAATGATACCCCCGGATGCTGCACCGGGATGAACCATTCGGAAACGTCACACAAGCCTGATCCAATTTATGTCGGGCCTCTTTCCAGTTGACACAAAAGAGGAAATTCTATAGCGTGCATCTGCTTCACAGGGAAATACGTTTCACCGGCAACGCATGAGACCCTGCGGCAGGGGAAATCCTCCGCACAGCATTCTCGAATGCTTCCACATTCAATCGATGTACGCTCTGGTCTGAAAATAGCACGGTATGCGAATGCAAGGAGGAAATACCATGTTCACTATCTTGAGGAATAATCCCGTTCCGTGGTTTGTGTCAATCCTGGCGGCTCTTGTGGTGCTCAGCGCCTGCAGCGGCTCCGATTCGGTCATTGCCTTCGACGAGGCCCGTGTATGGTGGTCCGTCAACGAGGTTCGGATGAATCTGGCCAACCAACTGGGCCGCGCGGTCCCTTCCCTCAACCTGATCATCGAAACGCCCCGTGACAGGATCTTTGTGTCTGCCACGGAAACCGGGGACCAGGCCATCACTCAGGATACGTACTTCCGTTTCGCCAGCAACACCAAGCTCTTCACGTCCACAGCCATATTGAAAATGCATCAGGACGGGTGGCTTGACATCGCCGATCGCATCGTGGAAACCATGCCGGGAGGCGACCTGTCCTACGTTCCCGGCACACCGGACTGGGATGTCCCCTACAAGGACGAAATCACTATCGAGCAGCTGCTGCAGCACAGCGCCGGGGTCTACGATGTCGACAACGATCCCGTGCCCGGATGCGACGGCATGAGCTATACCACCTATACAGGACTGCTGGATCCCAATCACCAGTATACGGCGGGGGAGCTGGTGGGGCAGGCAGCGACACACGGTCTTTCCTATTTTCCGCCCGGGGCTGGAAATAATTACAGCAATACGGGGTACACCATGCTGGGCGAGATCATTGCCCGGGTCTATTCCTTCCACGCCGGCACACCAAAAACCTACACCGACTATCTGCTGGAGCACATCACGGGCGGCTCATCGCCGGTACCACTTGACCTGGCCTTCCCCTTCGAGGCCGACGACCAGGTCCTTCCCGATCCCCATGCATGCGGAACCATTTACTGGGAAGGCGGCACGGAGGTCTGCTGTGAGGCAAACATGAGCGCGCAGGTGGCCGAAGGAAACGGCTACGGCACACTGCGAGAGCTGAATCATTTTATCCGCACCCTCATGCGGGGAGAGAACGTCCTCGAGGGAGGGGCCGTGTCCCTTATGCAAAAGGATGTTTCCGTAAGCAAGCCTTCCTATGGACTGGGATGCGAATATCGTGAGAACCTGGGTTACGGCCACAACGGCGCCCGGGTGGGCAATCTCTCCCTGATGGCATACAATCCCGATACGGCCGTCTCGGTGGTGGTCGACCCCCCCCTATGGGATCTTACCAACGACGGGGTCACCTTCATGCCCTGCTACCAGGCTATGTATGACGCGGCCTATGCCGCCCTGGAAACGCTGGGCTATCCCGGAAATCCCGAGGAGGAATAGACACGGGGCGCCCCCCATCGCCGGGTATGTCCTCTCGACGGAGGAACATCGTGAGCCCATGCTCCTTCTTTCTCCCATTCAAGACGGAAACCGTATCTATCGGCTCATGAATGGCCTGACCGGTTCCAGGGAAACCTGAAGAGCGGTCGCGGCAGGAAGACGACGGCGACGTGGGCGGCCACGCCCCAGAAAAGGAAAAAAGACCCGCTCCCGGGATAGCGAATGGTAAAGGCGATGAAGTTGGCCGTTTCATGAAAGAGTATGGCCACCAGGACGCTGCCCCCCGCCCTGTTGACGAAGAGCCCCATGACCACGGACCAGCAGATGAGGAGCCAGACAAAGAGCAGGATCGAATCGCCATGCCGGAAGGAACCGGGCATGAGAAAGAGGGGAAAATGCCAGAGCGCCCAGATGATGCCCAACGCGACATTGCCTCCCAGCGAACCGAAGCGTTCCTGGAGAAGGGGCAGGGCGAACCCCCGCCAGCC
>CAYTUH010000126.1:0-6948 GCA_964441165.1 uncultured Syntrophaceae bacterium | reverse complement strand
ACTATAATCCGCCCCGGAAGCAGGAAAAGATCCCGCCATTTCTATTATTATATGAGAGTGCAAAAAAATAATAATCAGGTGTTGAGGCATACATGATTTCACACACTGCATTGGATCAGTCCGAAAAAACCGAGCTGATCGCCCGCAACAGAGAAGAATACGGTTGTGCCTGCGAGTCCTTCCGGTGGATCTCGGAAAGGGAGATTGCGAGGGCGATGGAAGAACGTGAGAAACTGCTCAGCAGATTGAGAGATGCCGGCGTCTCCTTCGGCCACCGTGGCACCAAGCTCGACTGCAGGAACCTTTCGCCCGGCTGCCGGTCCTGCGGAGAAGGCACATGGTCCTGTCTGTTCATCAACGGCATATGCAACGCCCACTGCTTCTACTGCCCGGCTGAACAGTGCGAAGACAGCATTCCGGGGACGAATACGGTGGAATTCACTCACCCACGGGATTATATCGATTACCTCGAATATTTTCACTTCCAGGGCGCCAGCATAAGCGGCGGAGAACCGCTGCTTAGACCCGAGAAGACCCTTCTCTTTATTACAAAAATCAAGAACCACTTCGGCGACCGCCTTCATATGGGGCTCTATACAAACGGCATACTCGCCACGGAGGGACGGCTGAAAGAGCTGCGGAAGGCGGGCCTTGACGAGATCCGCTTCAATATCGGCGCCCGGCACTACAACCTGGACCGCGTTGCCGCAGCGGTCGGCCTTATCGACAGAGTCACCGTTGAAGTACCTGCAATCCCGGAAGAGTATGATCGTTTGAAAGACTCGGTGCAGAAACTCGCTGCCCTCGGTGCGGCGCATCTGAATCTGCACCAGCTCCGCTGCACGCCTTTTAATCACCGGCACCTTGCCGAGAGGAACTATACCTTTCTCCATGGTCCCAAGGTGACTATCCTGGAATCGGAACTGACGGCATTGAAGATGATTCTCTATTCTGTGGAGAACGGCATCGGCCTTCCGATCAACTATTGCTCCTTTGTTTACAAGAACACCTGCCAGGGGGCGGCGGCACGACGACGGGCGGCGGCGATCATCAGGAAACCCTCCGAGGATATCACCGCCACCGGTATGATACGCACCCTTTCTCTGAAGGGAAGCGCCGAGAACCTGGGCCGACTGGCCGGGTTACTTTCCTCCCGTTGCGGTGACACCGGAGCGTGGTATCATGCGAGGGAGCAATCCCGTCTCCATATTCGGGCATCCCTCTGGCCCCTCATCGACGGCAATGCACTCCCCCTCATCGTCAATTATCATGAGGCCTTTCAGCGGCCGTCGGTATCATACCGCCATGCCTTCAAAAAAATCGATATCAACCGGTATAAGCAGATGGTAATCGAACGGAGGCCGCTGGCCGAAGAATTTGAACTGGACAGGGAAGAAACCGCTCTCTTCGTAAGGGAATTTATCCAACCGTCACAGGGGGCTCCCACCGTGGAGCAGAAGGAAAAAGGTCACCGGCTCAAGGCCTCTTCAGAATATAAAATGCGTCTTATCAGGAGCTTCGAGGTTTTCCGGGAAGGACTTCAAGAGTACTTTTGAAGGCGTGCACCACCCCTTTTCTGCCCGTCACTCACCTCAAAGGGGACCCCCCACCCTTCGGGACAAGTAATCAAACCGGCAGACACGTTCACCCTTATCGGCACCTGGGTATATCACCCACGCCGACACCGGCAGTTACCCGCTCCGGGGTAATCCTTTTATCCACTCGGCGAGCGGCCTGTCGAAGCTCTCCAGGTAATCGGGGTTGAATCTGACCTGGTGAGGTTGTACCGTATCATTCCACTCGAGGGTATGCAGGCCTGCCGGTTCCTTTTCAGGCCAGTAGGCAACATAGATATCGACGTACCGCCGGTAAATCGGCCGTCGGGTTTGTACCATGTGCCCCACAATTTCCTTGCGTATCGGCATCACCATGAAGACGGTGAGTTCACAGTCCGACGAACAGCCCAGAATTTCCTTCGGCAACCTGTTGCAGACGTTGCTTCGATAATTGTTCGACATGTTCCAGATCAGGCATTTCCCCTTCACCGTAATCGGGTGCTCACCAATCTCCCGGCAATCACCCACGAGGCAGCTTACCTCGTCGACTATTGCGCGCTGAAACCCGATTTCCTCGCTCGGAACAACCAGCCAGACGAGGAACCCGATCACGATAAGCGCGGCAAAAATCTGCACCATTCTTGTCATGTCTTCTCCTCCTTCAGTAAAGGCGGCGTCCTTACGTTCCATCTTTCAGGATTCCATGACATCCACTCCGTGTCTTTTTCCAGAGAAGGGCGTATCCGTCTCACTCAAAAAGCTGAGCCCCGTGAGATGCAAGCAACGTTCATGCACCACCGCCATCGCCCCGTTAACTTCCCGGCTGCATGAAATCCTCAGGGAACAATTTTCGCACTGGTTGTATGAATCGGATGTCTATTCAGGCAGTGTACACATACCCACATTCGAACCGGTTACGGACAGCATGCGAACCGCGAGCGAGCATGAGATGGTGCACCTTTTCAGTCGGCACATATCTGCCATGGAATCCCCGATGACAATATGTACCTTCATGATACGCCCCTCCGGCGAATTGTCAAGCGCTGAATTCTGTATTCGGCGCCACGGTCCCGGGCACGGCACAAGGTTTATATAATTGATATTACAGACAATATTTTCATAATGCGTCTACGGCTTTACGGGACAGCCCCGTCACTTGACGCCGGATTGCGTTGCGCCTCGTCCGCATCGCGGGTAAAAAGATAAAGGCATGAAACGCCCGCCAGGCAGATGAAGCAGAGGACGAATCCCACCCTGAATGCTTCCACGCCGAGGGATGAATCGGGATACATATACTGCATGATTCCTCCCAGTATCTGCATGAAAAAGGCCGGCCCCAGCATATTGAAAAAATTGATGCCCGTCATTGCAGTACCCGCCATCTCGAGGGGCATCCGTTCCTTGATGTGGGCATACATCATATTGCCGGCGCTGCCCAGGAAACCGAAACAAAAAAAGAGCGTCACCAGGGTTGCCATACCGGCACCGGAGGTCATGTTGAAAAAAAGGACCATGATGATAGCGGGACCGGCTAGACTGATGACGGAAACCCACTTCCTGGATTTCAACAGGCGGTCCGAGAGGATGCCGAAAAAGGGACCGCCCGTAATCAGGCCGATGTTCAGGACCAGGATTATGTTACCGGCCGCCAGGGCGGAGTAGTCGAGGGCCTCCATCAGGTACGGTCCGGCCCAGAGTGCCTGAAATGCCGCCAGTATTCCGTAACGGGTGAAACACCCCAGTGAAATAATCCAGTAATCTTTATCGCGGAAAAGATGGCGCAGGCCCGATGCGGCATCACCTATTTTTTCGATGATCTCCTTCACGACCGACGGGTATCTCTGTGAAGCGGGGGCTTCGTCCGGTCTGTCACGCACCACCAGGAAGAAAATGAGCGCGAGAATCGTATTCAGGAAGGCGAAAAGGCTGAAGGTCCATCGCCAGCCGACGCACTCCACCAGAAGGACCAGCGGCGAGGTGGCCGAAATGGACCCAGCCGTACCGAGCGATACGATGAGCGATGAGAGGGTTGCAAAGTGCAGGGGGCTGAACCACCTGGTCAGCAGCTTGTAGGCCCCCATCAAATTGCAGGCCATTCCTATGCCGAGCAGTACCCTTCCCCCAACCAGCATGCCCAGAGAATCGGCCCAGGCGAAGATCAGGGCACCTGCCACCCCCACCAGCGAGAGTGCCGTCATCGTTTTTCTGGGACCGACATGATCCAGAAAGATACCAAGGGGAATCTGCGTCAGGGCAAAGGCATAGAAGAAGGCCGCCGACATGAGACTGAGTCCCGCCGTATCGAGGGACAGGTCGGCGATCAACTGGGGAGTGATCACGGCGACGGACGCCCTGTAGAACATCGACAGCAGGAACAGTGCGGATGTCAGGGCAAAAATGGCCCAGCGCCGGTCGGCGAGGGGCGACGAATACATGGGGGGTCGATAGAATGATTGATCGGGCATGACGGGTGATTCACTTTCCCCTGTACTTTTTTTCTTTACGGGGGCACGCTGAACGGCGGGTGTTCCTTTCGATTCCTTTCAGTGCGGCATCCAGCCGCACCTCTTCATCTCTGAAGAAATATACTATCGACATAGTAGACGCAAGGCAAATAGACCCTGACCGGCAGTATATCCCCTTTCGGATACATCGCAGCTATCGCCGCCCGGTCACTTTACCTCCATGGAGGCAATGATTATCTTAATAGGCAGAAGGAGAAGAGAAATGAAAAGACAAACATATTTCAGGTTTCCATGGCTGCTCCTTCTCGTGGCAAGTGCGGCAGTCATTGCAACCACACAGACAGGGAGAGATATCGTGCATGCAAAGAACACACAACAGGGAACCGTAAACGTCCAGGAAAGGATTGAAAAAGCCACCTTTGCCGGAGGCTGTTTCTGGTGCATGGAAAAACCCTTTGAAAAACTTGACGGAATCGTGGAGGTGATTTCAGGATACACGGGCGGCCGAACGGAAAACCCCACCTACGAGGAAGTATCCGCGGGAAGGACGGGACACCTGGAAGCCGTCCAGATCACCTATGATCCCGGCAAAATAACCTACGCTGAGCTGCTCGATCTATTCTGGAAACAGATCGATCCCACCGATCCCGACGGACAGTTCGTTGATCGCGGGCCACAATACAGGACGGCGATTTTCTATCATTCTGCAGAGCAGAGAGCCCTGGCCCAGCAGTCGAAAAACGATCTGGAGCAATCGGGGCGATACGAAAGACCCATTGTCACGGAGATAACCGAAGCAACGACGTTTTACGAGGCCGAGGCGTATCACCAGGACTACTATCGCAAGAATCCCATCCGGTACTCATTTTACCGTTCCCGTTCGGGACGTGATCAGTTTCTCGGAAAGGTATGGACCGGGAAGGATCGTCCTCCGCAACGGAATGAAGGCAGAAGGAGCTATGTCGGCATGTCGAAAGAAGAACTGAAAAAGAGACTGACGCCGCTCCAGTATCATGTTGCCCGGGAAAACGGGACGGAACGGGCCTTTGACAACGAATACTGGGACAACAAGCGCGAGGGGAGTTATGTGGACGTTGTATCGGGAGAACCGCTCTTCAGTTCTCTCGACAAATACAAATCGGGAACGGGGTGGCCAAGTTTTACCAGGCCGCTGGAACCGGGCAATATCGTGGAAAAAGAGGACCGGTCCCTCTTCATGGTCCGGACCGAAGTGCGCAGCAAGGCCGGCGATTCACATCTCGGACACGTCTTTACCGACGGGCCGCCGCCTACAGGTCTCCGCTACTGCATGAATTCCGCCGCCCTTCGTTTCATTCCCCGTGAGGACCTGGAAAAAGAGGGGTACGGAGAATATGAAACGCTCTTTGGACAGTGAAGCTGAAACAGAAAGGCAGCCCCGGCTGATGGGGCTGCCTTTTCATCAAATTCCTCTCTGCTGATGAATGGCTGTGGTCTGAGATGCCGGGCAGCGTCCGTTCAGGGGACGCGTGTCGTTTCGGTAAGTGAATAATATCCCGACTTGGTTGCAGCAATGGCAACCGTAACTGTCCTGTTATATTTTTTCGATGATCTGCCGCAGTTACCCCCGAGGAGGCAATCGGCCGTTGCCGTACCGCCGTAATACCCACCGCCAAGATCCTGCAGGCCGCCGGCGCTGCCGTCATCGAGCGTCCAGGTAACGGTGGCATCTTCCACCGAGGTTCCGGCCCGCGTCTCAAGATAGAGTTTGAAGTAGATGAATTTATTGCCGTTCTTTTTACAGGCAAAGGCTCCGACGGCGGTCAGGACGATATCGGGAGGAAGCGTTGTCGTGGTGGTCGGCGGATAGAGCGTCGTGGACGTGGTGGTCGTCGTCGTAGTCGTACTTTCATCGGGAGAAAGGGTGGTCGTCGTCACGGGAGTAAGGGTGGTGGTGGTCGAGGTCGTGGTGGAGGTCGTCGTTGGAGGGTATAACGTGGTGGTGGTCGTCGTGGTGGTCGTCACCACATTGAGAGGGCCCAGCGGGTTTTCCGTATTACGGGGATTGATCGTCGCCGAAAAGGTAAGGGGACCCACATCCGGGCTGGTGTGGTTCACCGCAATCACGATCTCAATCGAGGAAAGCTGTCGATCGTCATCGAAATCGACATCCCAGAGTGAACCGTTTTCCTTTTTTAATGCAAAGGAGAGGCTGGTGACATTATCGAGCAGGATATCGCCCTGGGAGAGGGCCGTCGATCCCTCCGCCATTTTCAATGCACCCCCCTCAAGCCCTATCGTGTACGTCCCCCCGAATCCCGTATAGGAAAGAGCGGCGGCATTAACTGCCGTCACGGAGGTAATTTCGGTACATTCTCTCTTGATTCTCTCAAGGGCAACCTGAACCCTCTGGTTAAGCTTGGCATTTTCCTTGGCATAGATGTAGGAATCCACCGCCTTCACAACGCCCATCCCGACCACCGCGGCAAGTAATGCCGCCATCGCCAGAGCAAAGATAACTTCAAGAAGTGTAAATCCCTGATTCTCTTTCACCCGTCTCACCCGCATCTCTCTACAACTACTGTGTAAAGAGCGTCGTAAGCGTACGTCCACCCTTGGACAGTGTCACCTTCTTGATGGTGGCGTCACTCCCTGTCTCAATGTAAAAAGACCCACCGCCATCGAGCTGAAAGCTGGTTGCAACAATGGAAACCCCATCGATCTGTGATCCATAGAGGGCATTTATTTCGGAAGCCGTATTCCGGTCATTGAAAAAAGAATCATCGAGGCTTTCCTGCTTCAGGGCGCTCCGGTAATCGGCGGTAATACGCTCCATCACATCGGAGAGCTGGAAATCATCCTTGAGAAGCACCACGGGGTTTCCGCTCTTTACGACATAGGTGCCGAGAAACTGGTAGACCAGTGAGGCCAGAATCGCGGCAAAGATT
>CAYTUH010000125.1:0-7031 GCA_964441165.1 uncultured Syntrophaceae bacterium | reverse complement strand
TTGATCTTTGGATTCCGGATATCCGCTCACGCGGATTCCGGAATGACATCGTTGTCGTCATGCAAAGGCCCGGGACAAATAAGGACACTTCCCTATTTTTTTGGCCTGCTTACGCTTTTCATAATAGGTAAGTATCCATATTCATTCTATTTATTGAATCATACATCGGAGGTATTTGCTATGAAGGGACTGAAGAAGGTATATTACCGTACGTATCAATTTGGCATGGGTTTGTCATTTCATCTTCTCCCCTGGATCGAGCCCGAGATCATCAACGGCACGGACAGCATAAAAAAACTTCCTGGGTTTATACAGAAGAAAGGTATCACAAACGTTCTTGTGGTTACTGATCCCGGCCTCATGAGTCTTGGACTGCCCGACCCTCTCTTTGAGGCGCTGAGTGCGGCAGGCATCACCTATGCAGTCTATGATCAGGTTCAACCCAATCCCACTATCGAAAACATCGAAGCATCATTCGAGACCTACCGGGGAAACAAGTGTCAGGCCATTATAGCCTTTGGCGGCGGTTCACCTATGGATTGCGCGAAAGTCACCGGGGCACGGGCTGCCAGGCCACACCGCTCAGTTACTCAGATGAAAGGTTTGTTCAAGGTGATAATGCCGGCGGTGAAAATGGGGTCACTTCTCCCCCCGCCGCTCTTCGCAGTCCCGACAACCGCGGGGACAGGTTCCGAAACCACCGTAACAGCAGTTGTTTCAAACGCGCACACGCATGAAAAATTTCCCATCAACGACCCGCTTCTCCGTCCGAAATACGCGGTCCTCGATCCGGTACTTACCGCCGGTCTTCCGCCCCACATCACCGCAACAACGGGCATGGACGCCCTGAGCCATGCGGTTGAGTCCTATATCGGGAAATTCTACAACAATGCAGATACACGGATGAAGGCTGTCCTGGCAATTAGAATGATTTTCAACAATATTGAAAAGGTCTACAAGGACGGCACAGACCTCGAGGCACGCGGGCAGATGCTCCTTGCTTCCTATTATGCGGGATATTCATTCACCCGCGGCTGTGTCGGGTATGTTCACGGGATCGGCCATAAGCTCGGCGCCATGTACGGTGTTCCTCACGGGCTGGCGATGTCGGTTACCATGCCCTATGTGCTCGAGTGGTACGGCAACGCAGCGCACAAACCCCTGGCCGAGCTTGCGGAGATTGCCGGCGTTGCACGGTTCAACATGAACCAGGCTGAAAAGGCCGGGGCTTTTATCGAAGCAGTCAAAGCACTGAACAGCAGGCTGGACATTCCCACCACGTTTGACTGCATTAAGGATGAAGACATTCCGACCATCGCGGAATATGCATTGCTCGAAAGCAACCCCCTGTACCCCGTTCCGAAGATCATGGACAAGGAGGATTGCATGGCGGTTATCAAATCCCTGCAGGGATGAGGAAAGGCAGTTCCAAAGTTCCAAAGTTCCTGAGTGAAAAAGACAGGCACTGAGGCACTGAGGCACTGAGGCACTGAGAAAAAGCAAGTTCCTGAGTGCCTAAGTTCCAAAGTTCCTGAGCAAAAAAGTTCTTGAGTTCATAAGGAAAGAAAAAAGTCATTCCCGCGAATGCGGGAATAGAGGCAATAGATTCCGGATATTCGCTGACGCGGATTCCGGAATGACATCGTTCTTTTCGTACAGCGGCACAGAGAAAAGAAAGTACCAAAGTTCCTGAGTATTTGAGTCCTCAGCAGAAAACCGTTACTCAGTGGTCGCGCCCATGTCTGGCCCTGCCGCCGATTTCCATACATAACTTTCATATTCATACTTTTATTCATCGACTTCAGAACAAGACAATTGAACATTGCCAGGGAAGAGTTCGCATACAGTTAAAAAAGCCTTTCCAATTGTAACCTCGTAGGACCTATTTTCCCGCAACGTGCTGGCGGAAAGTTCATGCAGGTGTGAATTATTTCACATCGTTAAGTGGCATTAGCGCATTCTATTTTAAAACATTTCGGGTATAATGGACCAATCCTGCAACTGATCAAAGATGTGATAATTGTTTTGGGATGAGTTACAGACAGATATTTAATATTTTTCAGACACCATTTTTAAGGAGGCTTCATAATGGAAAGGCGAAATCAGAAATTCAAGATGGCTGCATTGTTTATGGCAACATTGATGTTGTTGATATCAATTCCATTCCAACCGGTTTTGGCTTCGATTGTTTCTACGGAGGAAATGCTGGAGTCGGCGAGAGTCGATGATGCTCGAGACTATGTCAATCATGTTCTCGCTCGGCACGATGTGGAGCAGGAATTAATAACGCAAGGTCTCGACCCTGTCGAAGTGCAGGCCCGAGTAGACAGCCTGTCGAATGCCGAGATCGTAAAGCTTGCGGGAGATATGGAAAACCTTCCGGCAGGTCAGGGTGCATTCGGGACAGTTGTCGGGGCAGCGGTGCTTATCTTCCTCGTTTTGCTTGTGACCGATATTCTTGGCTATACCGATGTTTTTCCATTCGTTACATCGAAAGGCATATAGAAAATTAACAGACTTCTTTTCGGTTACTTATTTGTTTTGGTTTTCATTCTTGGCTGTGCCGGTGTGACTCCCCAAGGTCGGCTTGCATTTCAGGCTGGAACGCCGGCGCAGCATGCGATCTCGAATGTTCCCTTCATCCCCCAGGAAAACAATCAGTGTGGCCCGGCAGCTCTTGCAATTGTGCTTCAGTATCACAACGCATCCGTAACGATGGAAGAGATGACATCACAGGTCTATACGCCTTCGCTTGAGGGAAGTATTCAGCCGGCCCTGATCAGCGCCGCTCGCAGAAACGGATTTGTTGCGCACGTAATTCATGGCACTGAAAACCTCTTTCAGGAGATTTCCAACGGCTCCCCTGTCATAGTCCTTCAGAACCTGGGGTTTTCATGGTGTCCCGTCTGGCATTATGCAGTCGTCACCGGGTATGATGTCGAAGAGAATTTCGTGTTACTGCACTCAGGTCTCACCCCCCACAGGCGGGTATCTTTCCGTGTCTTTGACAGGGCCTGGTCCGGAAGCCGGCATTGGGGTCTTGTGGTTCTGCCCCCGACAAAAGTCCCGGTTACGGCGACGGAAATGTCATATATCGAATCCGTCGCGGGACTCGAAAGGGCGAACCAGCGGCAGTCGGCAATCATCGGGTATGAAACGGCACTCACACGGTGGCCCGGGAGCCTCTATGCACGATTGGCGTTAGGCAACGGTTACTATGAAGCGGGTAATCTTGAATCCGCGGCGGAGGTGTTGCGGGAGGCAACAAGATTGTCGCCCGATTCGGCGATCGCTTTCAACAATCTTGCCCAGGTGCTTTTCGAGCAGGGCAAAGGAAAGGAAGCCCTCGTTGCCGCAGCGAGGGCAGTGGCACTCGGCGGGGCGATGCAGAGCGTCTACCGCGAAACCTATGAAGAGATCAGATCCCAGCTTCATTAGGGTCAGGGGGCCACACCTTGATTTGTGAATTAAACATAACAATAACAGGCTGATAATTCTTTTATTCATAAATCAAGGTATGACCCCATCAATCCATTGACTTGCCCTCACAATGACAGAATCCACAGCTTTGTGCGAGAGCACCAATAGTAGATTCCAGTCGGTTTTCTATAGAAAACGCCTTGACAGGTAAACAAATTGGCTTTAATCTGTTTACCAAGGTAAACAAAATGAAAAAAGATGCATTACTCACCATCATCGCTGAATGGTTGGAAGAATGGGAAATGCCGTCACTGGTTCCCCGGAATCAACCCGCCATAGTTCTCTCGGAGCTCAGGCGTATTTTAGCCATTGTCGGACCGCGACGGGCGGGTAAAACATATTTTATGTACCAGCTCATTCAGTCATTGCTGCAGGGCGGCAAATATTCGAAAGAAGAGATTCTTTTTCTGGATTTCGAAGATTATCGGCTGGGTGAATTCAGCGGAGATTTCATAGATGAAATCCTGACGGCATTTCATCAGATTGCGGGCAGATATCCTCGTTTCCTTTTCTTTGATGAAATTCAGAATCTCCCGAACTGGAATCGTGTGCTCCGGACACTTCACAACCGGGATCGATTCAAGATCATTGTTTCGGGAAGCAACTCGACACTCCTGAGCGGGGAAATTGCATCGGAGCTTCGCGGCCGCTACGAAGATATTCTCATGCTCCCTTTTTCCTTTCAGGAACATCTCTGTTTACGGAAGATTTCCTACACCGCCGCATCGCTTCGTACTGCTGCCCGTGGAAAAATACTGGCAGCCTTCGATGATTATATGAAGCACGGCGGGTTTCCCGAAGTAGCCATAGCCGAAAGCGAGGCAGAACAGCGAAAACTTCTGCAGAGCTACTTCAAAACGATATTTTACAAAGACATCCTTGAACGGTCTAACATTAAGGCCCTATATGTTCTCGTCGCACTGATGGGTGACATCCTTGAGAATTATGCGGGCATTTTTTCCATCACCGGTTTTGAAAATCAATTAAAAAGCAATAATCTGCCAGGAAGTAAACGGACGATTGCGAACTATCTTCACTATCTCACAGAGGCGTTTTTCGTTATTGTAAATGAAAAATTTTCTTTTTCACCTCGTGCCAGAAGGATGAATCCGAAAAAGACGTACCTGACTGATACCGGATTTGCAACACTGGGATGGACTTTTACGGAAAACCGCGGAAGAATCATCGAAAATATTGTTGCCATTGAATTGTTCCGGCGCGGCATGGAAACGTTTTACTTTAGGGGCAAAAAGGAATGTGACTTTATCATCAAACAGGGTCTCAAACCCGCATATGCCATACAGGTATGCTGGGAGTTGACTTCCCGGAATGAGAAACGTGAGATAGCCGGTCTTTCGGAAGCATGTAACGACCTCGGTCTGGATTCCGGTATTATACTGACATACGATCAAGAGGAGGATCGTGAGCACGATGGATTGATGATATCCGTGCTGCCGGTCTGGAAATGGTTGCTGAAAGAAACATAAATGAAATGAACTGACACACACCACCTCAACGGGGGATTGAATAGACATGAATTTGTGAATTACAGATTCAGGTCTTGGATTTTGCATTGAACAGCGAGCGCATTCCCCGCTACGTGCAGTGGGGTGAGCAAACGGAAAATAAGGAAGCCACCGGGAAGTAATCGAATGAGCGAATACCAATACTACGAGTTTCTGGCCATCGATCGGCCGTTGAGAGCGGAGGAGATGGCCGAACTGCGGGCGCTTTCGACACGGGCTACGATCACGCCGGTCAGTTTCACCAATGAATATCAGTGGGGCAACTTCAAGGGCGACCCCGACAAGCTGATGCAGCGCTATTTCGATGCCCACGTCTATGTGGCCAACTGGATGACGGCCATATTCATGGTGCGCCTTCCCATCGAGGCATTGACCAAAGAAACGGCCGTGGCCGTGGCCATGGCCTACATATTGGATATCAAGGCCACCAAGACCCATTGGATCATTACCTGGAGCCTGGAGGAGTCGGAAAACTTCGACCGCTTCGGCATGGATGACGGCCGTGGCTGGATGGCGAGTCTGG
Source organism: uncultured Syntrophaceae bacterium (assembly GCA_964441165.1). Classification (GTDB taxonomy): domain Bacteria; phylum Desulfobacterota; class Syntrophia; order Syntrophales; family UBA2210; genus CAYTUH01. The sequence continues at coordinate 1,502 of CAYTUH010000125.1, read as the reverse complement.
CCCCGGTACGGGATGAATTGCTGCGCGGTGATCTGCGCAGCCTTTACATCGGATGGCTGGCGGCCATGGACATGGAAATGATTGATGACGATGAGATGGAGCCGCTATCCGTGAGCGGATTGGCAAGCCTGACGGCAGCACAGCACGCGCTTGCCGAATTTCTGGAGGTGGACCCGGACCTGCTGGCGGGTGCCGGTATGGGCAGTCCGGCTGCGCCGAAGGCGGAAATTTCGCGACAGGAAATGGATACCTGGGTCGATACTTTGCCCCGGGAAGAGATCAATTCGATCCTGAAACAATTGCTGGAAGGCAAGGGGCAGCAGGCCGAACGGTCCATCAAAAATCGGTTCGCGTCATGGAGGTGCGGCCTAAAGGATGACAAGGTCGACGCACCCCGGCGCACGGTGGGAGAATTGTGGCAGAATGTCGAAAAAGCCCGCCAAATCAGGGTGAAAAAGCAAGAACACGACCGCACGCAACGGGAGATCAAGCACCGTAAGGAGCGCGAGACCTATCTGAAGAATCTGTCCAACGATTTTCCGAAGGCCTGGGAGACGGTTCGGAAAGCCGTCGCGCGTGGATCGGGGCGAGGGTATGACGAAGCCTGCTGCGTCCTTGTCGATATCGCCGAATCCTATGCCCTGTGTGCGACCCGGACACAATTTCAAGAAGAATTGGAAAAGTTCATGACCGGTCACACCCGGCGCACGGCACTGATTCAACGTCTGGTAAAGGCCGGCATCTGGAAGGAGAAATAAACGATGAGTAGCAAAAAAATAGTGAGGGGAAAAACGGACCTGAAGAAATTAAGGGACACTCCCCCCTGGGACTGGCCTGAAGACGCAGGGAAAATACTGCTTGAGATTCTTGCAGATGATCAAGCCGATGCCGCCGACCGCGTCCTTGCTGCGGAGCTGGCCGGCGACTATACCGTGATCAGCGACGAACTCGTTGATGCATTGCTGTCCGTCATCCAAGACGACGATGAGTCAGAGGAGCTGCGCGGCCAGGCTGCCATATCCCTGGGACCGGCACTCGATCACACCGATACGAACGGATTTGATGACCCGGATGATGTCCTGATATCCAAGGTAACGTTCCGTAAAATCCAGGAAGCGCTCCGCAGGCTCTACCGGGACAACGGCGTACCTAAAAACGTGCGTCGACGGATACTGGAGGCATCGGTTCGCGCACCCCGGGACTGGCATCAAGACGCCATTCGGGCGGCCTGTTCCAGTGATGATGAGGATTGGAGGCTGACGGCAGTCTTTTCAATGCGCTGGGTCAGCGGGTTCGATAATCAGATCCTTGAGGCGCTTGAAAGCGACAACCAGGACATCCATTACCAGGCAGTTTGTGCAGCCGGCAATTGGGGGGTGGATGGGGCCTGGTCTCATGTATCACGCCTCGTCAGGGCACAGGAAACCGACAAACCGCTGCTGCTGGCAGCCATCGACGCCGTGGACGGCATTCGCCCACGGGAAGCAGGCAGGATTCTGGTG
>CAYTUH010000124.1:0-7064 GCA_964441165.1 uncultured Syntrophaceae bacterium | reverse complement strand
TATCATGCTCCCAGACCGTCATCTCGCGACCGTCCACAAGGAGGCGGCCCAGGACATTCAGCGTCTTTGACGCATTCTTCATCTTCAGTCGCTCAATTTTTGCTTCCAGATCGGGCGTCATGGTCAGATTCCCTCCTTGTCCAGGTCAAAGATCAGTTGTTTCAAGTAATTGGGCGATCCGCCCGCTGATTTCAAGACCGTGACGTCGCGCAGCCGCTTCTCCTGACCGTAATCTTCCATATACCCGTAGCCGCCCATCACCTGCAGCGAATCGGTGACAGCCCGGGCACAGAGTTCCATGACGGTCAGTTTCGTCATGGCCGCCGCCTTGAGACACTCCTTCAGCAGGGGATTCAATCCCTTCAGCGAAAAGACGGCTGCCTCGGCGGCACGGGTGCGTGCGGCGGCATCGGCGACGAGCATCTTGATGGCCGGGTGATCTTCCAGAAGCGACCCTCCCTGGTAGCGCTCCGACACATAGACCCTGGCGGCCTTCAGGGCACTCTTCGCGATACCGGTGGCGATGGCGCTCATACCGGCCCAGTTCAGAAAGAGGGCCCTGACGACGAGATCGAGGGCGTCGCCGTCGTCGATACGATGCGCTTCGGAAAGGGCAACGTTGTTCAACACAACGTGATTGAGGCGGCAGGCCCTGAGTCCGGTGCGGTGCCCCACGTCTTCCAGCGTCAGCCCCGGAGCATCAGCGGGAACGACAAAGCTTGCCCACCGTTCCCCCTCCCGGGCAAAGACGACAAAGCCGTCCACCTCATTCATGCAGTAGGCGAAGGCCTTCGTCCCGTGCAGCAGATAGCCGTCGCCGGTTCGGACCGCCTCGGTAGCGACACGGGCCGGCAGATCCCGGTGAGGGGCAAGGAGCGTGCCGCACCAGGGCAGGTACGCCCCTTCCTGGATACAGACCCCCGCCCGTCGGGGGACAAAGGAGAGTCCCTTCTTCGCCTGCGCAATGATGTTCGACGCCACGCCCTGGGAATGACAGCACATGGCGATCCCGCCGCAGGTCTCCGCAAGGGTGGAAAGAAGGACGAGAGAATAGACGAGACTCGTCGAATCGGCGGAGCATCCCCATATGCCGTATTCATAGCCGGAGGACGAGCTGTCCGGTGAGCTGGCGATCCCTATCTCGAAGGCGACGTCGATGATGTCCGGCAGGAGCGCGAGGTTCCCGTCGGCATGGTCGCCCCCGAACATGGGAAGGGCCGTTTTTTCGGAAAACTTTCTGGCAAGGTCTTCGAAATGGATGATCTCGTCACGCGAGACCTCCCCCCCTGAATAAAGATTGACATGACCTCTATTCACAATGTTCCCCCTTTTTTAGCCTGTGCTTTTCACCTCATACCGTCACGGACCCCCTCCGCGGCGGCACTCACTTCCCCCGTGTTTCTTCTCCTTCTCCGTACAGGAACAGTTTAATCGCCCGTGTAAAGGACTTGATCGCCCATTCCCTGCTGTGGTTTCTCCGACCCAGGTACCACCGGGTCGCGATCCCGTGATAGATGGCCGAGATGGCCTGGGCGGCCTCTTCCGGCTCGTCGATATGAAATTTTCCGGTGTGGTTCCCCTCGATAATCGCGTCCCCCAGCATGGATACCCACCGGTCGATCCACTCCTGGAACAACTGGAGATACTCGTCGCTGTGCACGGAGAGCGCCATGCACTCGTACAACAGCGGATAGCCCACGTTTACATCGGGATCATCCCAGCTGTAGAGCCAGGAAAAGGAGAGGAGCTTCTCCTCGGGATCGTCGAACCCGTCCATGGTCTCCTTGCTTCTCTGGAAAATGCGATCGAAAAAGTACTTGAAGGCCTCCTTGAAGAGTTCGTCCTTCGACGAAAAGTAGTGGGCCACCCCCCCCTTGGAGAGGCCCGAGGCCCGGGCGATATCGTCCATGGTCACATTGGCGCTGCCGTTGCTCGATATGGTCCTCACTGCCGCTTCAACGATCTGCGCCTTCCGCAGCTCTTCGAGGGTGACATTAGCACTCATGGGACACCTCCCCCTGATGAAAGATACTCATGATGTGATCACGTTCTGAACGGTTCATCACCCGCTCCCGAGAGACAGAAAAGACACGCCGCCACAGACAGAACAGCGATATTTAAAAAGGATTTGTACTGACCGACCGGTCGGATTAAATACCGACTGAATGGACTGTAATGTATCTTCCCTACCCTGTCAAGTCATTTTCTGAAGGGTATTCTTTTTTCTTGGCCCCTCTTCCGGACCGACTGAGGAGCAGCAGCCATGCACCGGAGTCTCATTCATAATGGTTGATTTCCGCCGCCCCTCTTCTATAAGATAGAACGCATACTGTGGGCAACGCAACAGGAGCCCCGCGAAAGGAAGAGGATGCTGCATGAAGAGAAAATATGACGCAATCGCCGATCTCATCGAAAAATCGCGGAGGCTGGTCGTCTTCACCGGGGCGGGCATCAGCACCGAATCGGGGATCCCCGATTTCCGGAGCCCCACGGGAATCTGGTCGAAATTCAATCCCGCCGACTTTACCTTCGACAAATACCTCGTCGACCCGGAGGTGCGGAAGATGACCTGGTGGCGCTACCGCGAAATGAAACTCTGGGAGATCGAGCCCAACGCCGCCCATTATGCCCTGGCGGAACTGGAGAAAACAGGTGTGCTCGACTGCATCATCACCCAGAATATCGACGGCCTGCACCAGAAGGCGGGCAACACCGCCGACCGGGTAATCGAACTGCACGGCACGTCGCGGCTGGTCAGATGCCTCGAATGCGGAAAGGAGTGGCCCTTTGAAGATATCCTGCAGTGGTTCGCCGACGGAGACGAAGACCCGCACTGCGACGACTGCGGCGGCCTGCTGAAGGCGGCCACCATCTCCTTCGGCCAGGCCATGCCGGTCCGGGAAACGAAAGAGTCGGAGGAACGGGCGCGGAGCTGTGATCTCTTTATCGTGATCGGCTCGTCCCTGGTGGTCTACCCGGCGGCCTACATGCCCGTCTTCGCCCTTGAAGGCGGCGCGCCGCTGGTCATCATCAACCGGGAGCCCACCCCCATGGACCACCGGGCCGCCGTGGCGGTTCACGGGGGCGCCGGCGAGACCATGACCGCCGTCATGGAGCGGCTCAAATCGCGGCGCGCGGGATAAGGCGGAGGAGACCGCGGAAACACAGCAATAGAAGGAGGGACCTATGGAAAGGAATGTGGGCGTTCTCGACAGGATCGTACGACTGGTGGCGGCCGTGGCCTTTATCGCGGCGAACCTCATGGGATGGGTGACGGGAATCGCGGGCCTGACGCTGGCCGTCATAAGCGGCATGCTCCTCTCAAGCGTCGCCTCGGGCCACTGCCCCCTCTACGGAAAACTGAGGGTGAAGACGAATAAATAATGGATAGTGCCTTTATATCTCTATCCGGCAGATGATCTGGTCATTCGTCTCTGCATGTTCGTAATTTTTTATAGACAAAGGCCCGGCTGAGGGCGACTTTCGGGGCGGCGAGGGGAGTGAATCCCGCCGATATAGCGGCCGCTGACAGTGCTTCGATTTTCAATGACGAAACGTGCACCTTCGGTTCGGCCAGGAAATAGATACCATCCTTATTCAGGCAAACGAATATTTCACTGAGAAGGCGTCCCGGATCGGGCACTTCATGGACCATCCAGAAGGTGAGGGCGAAATCGACGGTTTCGTGGAAATGCAGCGAGGTCTCGTCGCACTGGTGGACGGCGATAATACCGTCGAGACCCGCCTTTCCGGCGCGGCGTGTTACCCCATCAAGCAGCCTCCGCTGCCGGTCGATGGCGTGGACGCGGCCGCGCGAGCCCACCATGCGCGCCAGTGCGAGAGAGAAGTGTCCCAGGCCGCAGCCGATGTCGGCGACGGACATACCCTCCCCCACCCATGGGGCAAAGATCCCTTCGGCATCGTGGACAAGCCGTCTGAGGGGATTGTCGAAGGTATAGGCCAGCCACCACGGATAGGCCGTTTTCTCACGACGGGGTCGATGCGCCACTGCCGGGGTCTCCTTTCCGCTCACCGGGGTCGCAAAGCCTTCGGTTCACAAATGTTTCAGGCATTCGAGGTCACAGCTCCGAAACATCTCCGTTATCCCGGACTCCCTGATGAACCGGGCGTCCTCTTCCAGCATGATGCGGGCCGCTTCGGCCCTGAGGGACCGCTTGATCGCCCCGTAGACGGCCGGCGGCTTTTCCGCCAGCTGCGCCGCCACGGTGACGGCCCGTTCAAGCACGTCTTCCTTCGGGGCTATCTCGTCGACCAAGCCCGCCCTGAGGGCATCGTCACCCCGGTAGGGAGTCCCCTGCAAAAAGGCCCTCTCGGCGGCCCGGCTGCCGATGGTGTGGGTCACCATTCGCAGACACCCCGGAGGCGGCTCGATACGGAGGTCTATTTCGGGAAAGATGCAGGCGGCACTCTGCTGCTCCATGACCCGGTAATCGGCACAGAGGGCGAAGGCCAGGCCCGAGGCGACGGCGTGCCCCGTCATGGCGGCGACCACCGGCAGGGGGTAGAGAAACATCCGGTGAAGGAACCTGAAAAGGTCGAGAAAGAACCCCTCGATTTCCTCCTCCGGCTGTGTCATCACCCAGTCCACATCCATCCCTTCGGCGAAATAATTACCCTCGTTGGCAATGACGAGGGCCCGCGCCTTTTCCCCCGGTTCGAGTTCATCGAGCTCCGCATTGAAGGCATCGAGAAAGGTCCCGTTGAAACGGTTGTGCGCACCGTCATTCAACGTCAGGACGGCAACCCTATCGCGTATTTCGACATGAACAGGCATGGCTCCCTCCTTATCCGGACAGTCCCGGAACGTTTCGGTGAACCGATTGTACTATAGATGGTGTAACAGGGGAAGACTCTCCCCATGCGTAAGGAAAAGCGTCCCGCAGCAAGGAACGGCGACAACGTTTTGTCCCCCGTGACGAGGGAATCCGACGCGTCGTCAAAAAAGAACAGCAACCTCCCGGCCTCGTTCATGAGGACCGGGAGATTGCTGTTCTTTGATTTATGAATGCCCGGGATCTGCCGAGGGGGCAGTGCCATATGGTTCATCCGATTGATGTGTACTTTTCCCTCGTTCATCTGCGCGTCAGTGATAGTCAGATTCCGTTAGTCATTCACGAACCGTTTACAATGTCTCCCCTCAAAATTATTGACATACATCGCTCAAAGTGTTTTATTTACCTGCAATTAGCGGGGACATTAATCCAATATTTTTCGGGCAAATTAACAACCTACAAGGCTAATGCAGTCAACGCAAAAACCCGAGAGGCTGGTTTTTGCAGAATTGGCCGGACAGAAACCATGTTCATAAAACAGTAAGAACTCAGACAGGGACAACAAATTGATCAGGAAAATAGTTCTTCAGAAACTGACTGCACATCTTCTCTCTCAACCTTGGGTAAGGGACGAGGAAAAAACGGGAACGAACTACCTCCCAGCAAGCTGCGGGGAATTATACCCAAAGAGAGATTAAAAGCCTCTTATCGCACGACAAGGAAAAAACATTTGAAGTCATACGCCATTCCCTTGAAGACCAGCTTGGATACACAATATAGATGGAGAATAACATGAATACACGATTTAGCTATCTCTATCGCGATGCTTGTAATTATAAGAAATTTAACGATATTGTCATATCAGGCATACTCGAAGAGAAGCAAATAGAATTTTTGTTAAAGGACAAACTGTTTTTTATTCCATCAGAAGTTGGTCTTCCTGACTTGCAAGATGATGTTTTTTCGGTTGATGACCACATCTGGCATGAGTTGGAAAAAATTGAGTTAACGGATGAACCTCCCACAATAGGAATTGACGCAAATTTGCTGATTGAAAGATTTATTGTGGCTTCTCGTAAAAACTGGAATGAATATGAAGTTATGTCAAAGAAGGGCATCATATGAAATTGTCTGAGCGAAAGAAATGGACGAGAGACGAGCTTATTTTAGCCATCAATCTCTACTGCAAAACTCCGTTCGGAAAAATCCATATGAGAAATCCAGATGTTATTGATTTAGCACATAAACTTGAAAGAACTCCCGGATCTGTAAGTGACAAATTGGCCAATTTTGCAAGCATTGATCCTACAATTGAACGCAAAGGGGCTTCGAATGTAAGCAAACTTGATCGTGAAGTATGGAATGATTTTTTTGAAGATTGGGAATCAATGGTTTTTGAAAGCGAAATGCGAATGGCAAAAGATGAACCTGTCAAGGCTTATGACGGAATTCCCTTTAAAGATGGAGCAATGAAAAGCTCAACGGTAAAAGTACGTGTCAATCAGAATTTTTTCCGAAAAATGATCTTAGCATCATATAATAATTCATGCTGTATTACTGGAATTGATAATTCTGAATTACTGATCGCCAGTCATATTGTGCCATGGGCGCAAGATAAAAAAAACCGATTAAACCCAATGAATGGACTGTGCCTGAATGCACTTCACGACCGAGCTTTTGATAAGGGTCTTATTACAATAGATGATAATTATCAAATCATGATTTCAAACAAGGTTACACACGAACTCATAATAAAATATGATCGTAAATTGATAACGTTGCCAAGTCGTTTTCTGCCAGACAAAGACTTTATTAATTTTCATAGAAACAATATTTTTCAGGGCAATTAATACCCTTCGTATGGCCGCTTTAAAAGACCATTCGACAAAGAACAAAACAGATCACGTCTACGATTGACTCATGGCAACGTTTCCATGATTTCTTCTGAACGCAAAATAATGATGGTCCTGCAAAAGTCGCTCTTGCTCTGTTCTATCATTCTGTACTTGACAGGTCATCCAGTATTATCAAGCAGTTCTGGACTCCCGCTTTCGCGGGAGTGACTCTGTATTCGACGATATTGAGAAGTTGAAACGCATCCCAGGGCCGCGTTTCTTCCGGCGGAGGAACGGCCGTCTCGTAGCGGCGTCCGCGAACCGGCCTGGTCGCTCTGATCGTCACGGTCTCCTTCGCGAGCCTGTGAGCATCAACGTTTTTCCCCCGTGACGAGGGAATCCGACGCGTCGTCAAAAAAGAACAGCAACCTCCCGG
>CAYTUH010000123.1:0-7153 GCA_964441165.1 uncultured Syntrophaceae bacterium | reverse complement strand
GCCGTAGACCTTTACTTCAGAAGCGAATTTATTTCGATTGATAATACGAATAAAATAGATGTATTCAGCTATTTCCTTAGAGCTAAACTTGAAGATAATATTTCCAACTGGAAGGATGTTTTCGATTTCCACATGGCCCTGCTGAAGTCCTTCAAGGGACCATCACAAATACCGTCCGTCCAGAGGGGGTTGTCGGAAGAACAGAAGAAGGTCTGCCTGGATTCCTTCAACCGGGTCGAGGGCTCTTTCGAGGGAGGCTTCCATGATGTGTCGTTGGAGGTCGAACATGTCAGCGGTGATTACAACCTCTATCGTGTATGTGTGCTCATTCTGAAAGACGGCATTTTGTTTCTTTTTACTCCCGACAGGGCGGCCGACCTTCGATCCCTGTCACCGGTGAAATCCTGGAGAAAGGATGTCCTCCCGCGGCATCTGCTCACGAACCGGACCGCCGTATCCGTGCTTGTGGGAGACATCCAGCATTTTCAGCGTTTCAGGACGGCACTGCCGTCGGGAGAGTACTTCGAGCTGATGAACCGGATATACCGAAGGCTCGACAGAACGGCCCAATCCTTCAACGGTGTGCGCGGTCAGAGGGATTCCGACGGCGTCATCTACTATTTCTTTTCCAACGGATTACCGGCATACATGGAGAATGCCGTTGCCTGCGCCCTTGAAATGAAGAAGCGCATGAAGGCCATCTCAGAGGAATGGTGTATACGGAAGAACTGGGATCAAGAACTCTTCCTCAATATCGGGATCAGCGAGGGCGATGAATACGTGGGAGCGATCAGGACGATTTCGGGCATCGCCGTCGAGACGGCCGGCGACATCAAAAACGGAGCCCTGGCCGTTGCCCATGCCGGAAGCGGTGGTTCGATCATGGTGACAAAAACCCTCGTGGACAAGATGGAAGAGGGAGGAGCCCCCACGTTTCGCTACGGTATCAGGCGAAAGTGGGAAAACAGGGAATACGTGGCCGAAAAAACATTCTCCCGCGTTGCCGATATGACCGGTGCCTACTACCGCTGCCGTGAAGAAGATGATTTTGGCTCCGCTCTTTCAGTGACCGAGATCATCGACGGTGCGGAGTCGCGCGATGATGACGCAGGGGTTCCCGAAGAGGGGTAGAATCAACGCACCCCTACATATGGTAGAGTTCGCTTCCGAAGACGCGAATCCAATTGTCTTCAAGTATCTTGGCCGTTTCTTTCACCCGTGTTACCCCGATTATCATGACCGTCACTTCACCGGTACCGACGCAGGGATAGATGTAATCGATATTCATGCCTTTATTCTTCAGGACTTTGAGAACCACGTTCAATCCGCCGGGATGATTGGGTGTTTCGCAGGCGATGACGTCCTGCACTTTTGTGCGGAATCCCGCCGCCTCTAAGGCGTGGATTGCACGGTCCGGATCATTTGCCACGAAATAGAACGATCCTTCATCGTCGCAGGTGGTGGCGTAACAGCATGCAATTATATTGACTCTGTTTTCTCTCATGAGTTCACTGACATCCGAGAGCTGTCCCGGGACGTTCTTTAAACAGAGTTCAATTTGTTTGACCGTTTTCATTCATGTGCTCCTTTTAAAACGTATTCCGCTCCCAAGTCGAGACTCTTTCGATTTATCTTCATGAGACTTCCGACTTTTTTCCCTTTTACGAGGGCACTCAGAATTGATTCGAGCGAGGTCATCTTCGTGGCAGCCACAAAGGCCCCCAGCATGATCATGTTGACGGTGCGCTCGTTCTTGAATTCCTTTTTCGCGAGGTCATTCGCCGGTATTTCTATTGACGTGATGTCGTTGCGGGACAACTCCATGTCGACGAGACTGGAGTTGACGATCATGATTCCTCCCTCGGTCAGTACGCTCTCGAACTTGACAAGTGAAGGCTTGTTCAGGATCACCGCGTGATCCGGTGACGAAGCGACAGGGGAATATATTTCCTCATCCGAGACGGCAACGGTGCAATTCGCCGTACCGCCCCGCATTTCCGCCCCGTATGACGGAAGATAGGTGACTTCCTTTCCGTCTCTCATTGCGGCTACCGCGTAGGTATAGCCCATCATGAGTACGCCTTGTCCGCCAAATCCAGCAAAGACAGTCTTTTCCATTGAGTAACCCGTTTCCTAATCTATTTTACCGGCTTCATCCTTTATGATCTTGAGAGGATAGGTATTGCTGACCGTTTCGTCTATCCACGTGCATGAATCAACCGGTGAGAGTTTCCAGTTCGTAGGGCAGGGAGACAAAACTTCCACAAGGGAGAATCCCAGGCCGGCCATCTGTATTTTGAAGGCTTTTTTAAGGGCCTTTTTGGTCTTCACGATATTCTTGGGAGAATTGACCGCCGTGCGTTCTATGTAGACACTTCCTTTCGAGATCGCCAGCATCTCGCTCAGATCGATGGGAGAGCCGTCACGCAGGGCGGAGCGTCCTCCCGGGGTGGTGGTGGAATTCTGCCCGAGGAGGGTCGTGGGGGCCATCTGCCCGCCCGTCATGCCGTAACAGCCGTTGTTGACGAAGATCACCGTAATGTTCTCGCCCCGGTTTGCGGCATGGATCGTTTCAGCGGTGCCGATTGCGGCGATATCACCGTCACCCTGGTAGGTAAATACGATTCTGTCGGGAAGAGCCCGTTTTATTCCCGTTGCCAGGGCCGCGCCCCGGCCGTGGGGTGCTTCACCCATATCGACATTGAAATAGTCGTAGGCAAGAACGGCGCACCCGGCCGGCGGAACCCCGACAGTCCTGTCGCCGATATCGAGTTCCTCGATAATTTCGGCCACAAGGCGATGAATGATGCTGTGACCGCAACCGGGACAATAATGAAATATGGCGTTTTTAAGATACTTGGGACGTTGGAAAATCTTCTTTTCCATTCTTTAATCCTTTTCCAGGTTCTGACGGTAGTAGAGACTGCTGATAACCCTCGATATTTCGTCAGGCGTCGAAATAATGCCGCCGGGACGTCCGTAAAAATGGATGTCGGCCCTGCCTTCAAGGGAAAGCCTGACATCCTCGACCATTTGTCCCGTGTTCATTTCATAGACCAGAAAATTCTTTACGATTCTGCTCATTTCGATGATCTTTCGCTTGGGGAAAGGCCAGAGCGTGATCGGCCGCATGAGTCCTACCTTGAGGCCCATCTCGCGGACTCTCTTGATAGCCCCTTTCGCGATTCGTGCGGCCGTTCCGTAGGCGATGACGATCAGCCGTGCGTCCTGGGTGAGGTGGCACTCCGCATCGGTAATTTCATTGGTGATCGTTTCGTATTTCCTGACCAGCTTCCAGTTATGTTCTTCCATCTCGCCGGTATTCAGAATCAGCGATTTGATCATCCGGCTCGGCCTTCCGGCGGCGCCGTCCAGGATCCACGGTTTCGGCGGAAGGTCACTAAGTGTGACCGGCTGCGGAAGCACTACGGGTTCCATCATCTGTCCCATCATGCCGTCGACGAGTATGATGACGGGTGTGCGATACCTGTCGGCATATTCGAAGGCCTTCCATGTCAGATCGGCCTCTTCCTGTCCCGAGGCGGGTGCGAGTACGATTGACCGGTAATCACCGTGGCCTCCGCCCCTGGTTGCCTGGAAGTAATCGCCCTGGGTCGGGGCGATGTTCCCGAGACCGGGGCCTCCGCGCATGGTGTTGACGATGACTGCGGGAAGTTCCGAACCTGCAAGGAAGGAGATCCCTTCCTGTTTCAGGCTGATGCCGGGGCTCGATGAACTGGTCATCGCCGGGCTTCCCGCCATGGACGCGCCCAGTACCATGTTAATGGCGGCAATTTCGCTTTCGGCCTGGATGAATGTGCCGTCGTTCAGCTTTGACAGCGCGCCGGCCATGTATTCGGTGAGCTCGTTTTGCGGGGTAATGGGATAGCCGGCGTAAAAACGGCAGCCCGCCCGGACGGCCGCTTCGCCGATTACCTGGCTTCCCCTCATCAGTACTTTTTCATTCACGGTAAACCTCTATCGCAATGTCGGGACAGACAAGCGCGCACAATGCACAACCGTTGCAGTGCTTATCGTCGGGATTTTGTGTTGCCTCAACAACCTCGGCGGGATAGTACCCCTTTTCGTTCAGTCTGTCGGAAATACATATCAGCTCATTGGGACATGCCGAAATGCACAAGTAACATCCCTTGCAGAGATCACGGTCAATGGTAATTCTGCCTTTACGTGTTTTTGGGCCCATATTTTCTCTTTGTCGTGTTGATTTCTTTGCACTCAATTTCGGTGAATCATACAGCCGTTGCGATACAAACACTCGTAAGCAATGCTGAATATGATTAGATGACGGTTTTGTCAAGTCTTTTGAAGATAAAATACGAAAATAATTCAGTCCGGTAAGGAAAAACACCCCTGATTCGGCGTTTTTTTCAGAATATTTGCGTGGGATGCCTGTCGAAAAAGGGGGGGTGAAACGGGCCTGCAGCCCCTGTATCGTGATGACTCCGTTCCAGTGCCATGTAACTTTCCCTGGCGGGTCAGGCATTCGGCCACATTCCGGAATTCGTCTTTCCCGTGAACGGGTGCGTTGTCATGTGTTGATGCCGAAGTAATAATAGTGTCAACGTCGTAAAGAATCGAAAAAATGACATTCCGAGCAGAGTGAAGCAATCCTGTGATAGTATCCGGCGAACATCTGGTACAAAACCCCCTTCACCCTGTCCGGTTCAACGACCCGGCGATGGCATCATTCTGCTTTTGCACCCTGTAGTCAATGTTCTGTTTTTGTAAGGCTATTTCGTCTTAGACACCACAAAATGTGTTGACCCGTCAGGTTTTCTTGTTGTATGTAACTTCCATCCATAGTGAAGTTGTTGCGACGAGGCTCTTTTGAGGGTACGGGGGGATACTTTCAATGCCTGAGTATACTGATCGTATGGTGAAGCAAAAAACCGTCGGACAGGAATAATGTGATCGGAGGGGACGATGGATTTCTTCAGTTCGGTGCAAATTGGTATTCCCGTATCTCAAATTGCGCTGCTTCTCGTAATCAGCACGTTGGCGCTGCTTTTCGGCAGAAAACGGCTCGCGCTGCTCATCTGTTATGTCTTTACCCTTTACTGGGGTTCCATGGTGAACATGGAGAATATGATGCTCGTCGTGAACGGAAGAGTCCTTTACGGCAGCTCCATGATATATTTCGGCTTTGGTTTTCTGGTGGTACTGCTGGCCAGTATCGGGTTTGTCATGAATCCCGATTGAAGAGGCGGTACGCCTGTGACAATGCCTTGCGCCGCCCTGTGCCGGAACAGCACTCAGGATAAGGGGTATCGGTTTCATGCCCACCGGTCGCACGTGCCTGTCTTGTAATCGTCCATATCAAAAGAGGGCCCGATCGTTCGTCTTTCATGAAGCGATTTCGGTCGGGTGTGTCTGCGCTCGCTCATGCAGGGAGGAGAGCCGGGGAAATGATTGAAGTAGAGCAGTTTGAAGACGTAACTCAGATCAGGATGAGCAGGGAAATTGACGGAATCCCCCTTTACTGGGTGGCTGCCTACTTCGTCGACGGGCTCCTTGTCGACACGGGCTGCAGCTATACCGACGAAGAACTGGCATCCTTTCTGGAGGATCGGGACGTCCGGTTCGTAGTCAATTCACACTTTCACGAGGATCATGTAGGGTGCAACCATATCCTTCAGGAACGGTTCAATCTGGACATATTCGCTCATCCCGATTCCATCCCCCCGATAGGGAGGAAAATGGAACTCTTTCCCTACCAGGAGACGGTGTGGGGATATCCCGTTCCCACGAAGGTCAGGCCGCTTCCGGAATACATCCGGACGGAGCGGTACCGATTTGACGTCATGGAAACGCCCGGTCACAGTGCCGGCCAGGTGGCGCTGGTGGAAATGAATGAGGGGTGGTGTTTTTCCGCCGATATCTTCGCGCGGGAGAAGATGAAATTCATTCGGCCCGAGGAAGACATGGAATTGACGATTCAATCGATGAAGAGACTTATCGGTCTCGATACAAAGCGCCTCGTCCTGTTTACCTCCGTCGGGAAAATCGTTGAAGAGGGCCGCGAAGCCCTGGGAAGAACGATCGACTATCTTGAAGACCTTGCGGAAAAGGTCCATCTCCTTCGAGAGGAAGGACGCTCGGTTGAACAAATCACGACGGAACTCTTCGGGGGAGAACACCCCTTCGCCGAGTTGACGAACGGGCAATACACGACGGAAAATCTGGTGCGGTCACTGTTGAAAATGAAGGGCCTGTCCCAATAGGAAGAGGCCTTCCGTGACATGATGCCCCCGTGTGCATGGAGCGCGGAGAAGGGAGCCGGCTATGAGCGAGAGAGTCTCGGCATTTCATGAAGCGCGGTGCGACCTCTGCGGAGAATGCCTGCATCGCTGTCCCGTAATGGCACTGCCCCTCGATGAAGCTCAAAAGGAAATTCGCAGGCTTGTCGACAACGAAGAACCGGACCAGGTCCTGCGAAAATGCAATTCCTGCATGTCCTGCAATAATTACTGTCCCCGGGATGCCAATCCCTACCAGTTGATCCTGGAGCGATGGAACGAAACCTACGAACGCAGAGGAGCGCCGCCGCTCTACCGTTTCGTCTGTCCCACGGAAGAGCCCAATATCTGGCAGCTTATCAATATATTCTTTTCGGAGCAGGAACGGCAATGGGTTTCGGAGTGGATGAACAATACGCCCGGCCCCGCGGATTGCGCCTTTCTGATTGGAAATTATACCCACCTCTTTCCCTTCATCATCGGGGGGAGCAGGCTGCTCGACTTCTTCACGCCCGTCGATAGAATCGATCAATGGGAGGCCGGCGCCTATCTCTATCAGGGCGGATATCTCGACCTTGTCCGCCGGATCGCGATACGTACGAAAGAGGATTTCGAGACATGGGGCGTGAAGGAGGTGGTCATTCCCACCGATGCCGTTCACCATCTCCTTTCCCGGGGCCATCCCGACGAGATGAAGGTTCATCACGACTGTACCTTTATCCCCTTTCATCAATGGCTCCTGAATGCCATGCGTTCGGGCGAGGTGGAACTGTCCCGTGTGCCGCTCGATCTTCGGGTGACCGTTCACGACAACTGCTATTCAAAAGTCTGTAACGGAGAATACTGGGACGATCCCCGCGAGATTCTTGCAGCCTGCGGATGCAGGATCGTCGAGA
>CAYTUH010000122.1:0-7236 GCA_964441165.1 uncultured Syntrophaceae bacterium | reverse complement strand
AGGCCATTTCGCGCAACGGTGCGATATTTACCATGGATAAGGGGAAATGTACGCTCTGTTATACCTGTGTCAACGTATGCCCCCGGGGGGCGATACAGGTCGAATATTTTGCCGATGTGAAAACCCGGGCCTTTAACGAATGACGGGGAGTGCCGGTATGGCAGGGGGGCAAAAAGAGTTCAACTGACTATCACGACTACAGAGAGTGGGTATCTATTATGAGAACGAAATACATATTTGTAACGGGCGGTGTCCTTTCATCTCTCGGAAAGGGATTGGCAGGGGCCTCCATCGGCGCGCTTCTTGAATGCCGGGGGCTGCGGGTGACAAACCAGAAGCTGGATCCCTATATCAATGTCGACCCGGGGACCATGAATCCCTTTCAGCACGGCGAGGTCTACGTGACGGACGACGGGGCGGAAACGGACCTCGATCTTGGTCATTACGAGCGTTTCACCTCCGTGCCCATGTCGAAACGCAACAACCTCACCACAGGGCAGGTCTATTATTCCGTTATCTCAAAGGAGCGACGGGGTGAGTACCTGGGGGGCACGGTACAGGTCATCCCCCATATTACGAACGAGATCAAGGACTACATCCGGGATGCCTCGAAGGGTTTCGACGTGGCCATTGTGGAGATCGGGGGGACCGTGGGCGATATCGAAAGCCTCCCCTTTCTGGAGGCGATACGGCAGTTCCGCAATGAGGCGGGCAAGCAGAATGCAATTTTCATCCATCTTACCTGGGTCCCCTTTATCAAGGCGGCGGGAGAAATGAAGACGAAACCGACACAGCACAGCGTCAAGGCGTTGCGGGAAATCGGTATCCAGCCCGACATCCTTCTCTGCCGGACGGAGGATTTTCTTTCACGGGAAATCAGGGAAAAGATATCTCTCTTCTGTAATGTCGAGGTGGAAGCCGTCTTTACGGCAAAAGATGTGGAGAGTATTTACGAGGTTCCCATGATTTACCACCAGGAGGGTGTGGACCAGAAGATCGTGGACCTCCTGAACATATGGACGGGACAGCCGCGCCTGGGTCCATGGGAGAAACTGGTGGAGCGGATCAAGAACCCTTCCCATGAAGTGATTATCGCCATTGTGGGGAAATACGTCGACTGGGCCGATTCCTACAAGAGTCTGAACGAGGCGCTGATTCACGGAGGCATCGCCAATGACTGCAAGGTTCACCTCCACTTTGTCGATTCCGAACAGATCGAGCGGGAAGGGATTACCCGCCAGTTCGACGGCGCGGCGGGGATACTCGTTCCCGGCGGGTTCGGCAAGCGCGGTATCGAAGGCATGATACAGGCCATCACCTATGCCCGGGAACATCGTATCCCCTTCTTCGGCATCTGTCTGGGCATGCAGATGGCCGTGGTTGAATTTGCGCGGAATGTCTGCAGCCTCGAAAAGGCGAACAGTTCCGAATTCGACGGTGAAACGGTCTACCCGGTGATCGATCTTCTGCCGGATCAGAAAGACATTACCGATATGGGCGGTACCATGAGACTTGGTGCCTATGAGTGTTCTCTTGAGAAAAACACCTTTGCCTTCGAAGCCTACGAGACCAGGAAAATCAGTGAACGGCACCGCCATCGTTACGAATTCAATAATGAATACAGGGACGTGCTTGTCGGAAAGGGGTTGCGGCTCAGCGGGACGTCTCCCGACGGTCACCTCGTTGAGATTGTCGAACTTGGCGATCAGCCCTGGTTTCTCGGCTGCCAGTTCCACCCCGAATTCAAATCGAAGCCGATCAAGCCCCACCCCCTGTTCCGTAAATTCATCGAGGCATCGCTGAAGAATGTGCAGGCATGACCGGGAGGGGATCCTGCCTTACTCCGCAACGGCAGGGTTCCTGAAATAGTCCGTGGCAACCATTGTTCCTGACTGACATGATGAGGGAGAGACGCAGATTGATGACGATCCATATCAGGGATTACCTGTGGAGAATCTGGAACGGCCTGAAAGGCTGGGATGTTCTGGTGGGAAAATGTCCTCGTGCCGTTGAAAAAAACGCGGTGATACTTTTCCCCCTGCGTACCACTGTCCTCAATTGCGGCCTTGCCGGTATCGTGACGATACGGAAAACAGGGGAAAAAGCCGACCCCAGTGTTCTGGAACGGCTGCACCATTCCCTCGGTATTGTGGAGGCATGCGGCCTGAAGAAACTTCTCGATAAAGATATGACGCCCGGTGGCTACTGCGGGGGAGAAAAGGTTCTTGAAGCCATGGAGCGGGATGTCCTGATATTGAAACGGGAGGAGACCTTTGAATATGCGTTTCATGGCGACGAAGGATGTGGCCGGCTTGCCGGCCTGGCCGCGAGGCTAAAGGCCTTCGTTCATGGCGAGGAGGAACTGGTTGAGACCCGGGCGGGAAATTTTTCCACATCGGCCATGGAATCGGTCAACAATGCCCTGGTCCGTTTGAAAGACCTCCTCTGGGCAATGGAAGGGGATATCCTGTCCAACCTGGAAAAACTCCATCTGCTGGCCGGGAGGAGCGCTACCGACGGCCTGTCGAAAGAGGCCTTCCGGAGATGCAGAAACCTCAATCTGCTTCTCAACGCGCTCGACAGACTGGAAGTGCGGGGCCGTGATTCCGCCGGTGTGCAGCTGTCCCTCTCCCTGGAAAATCCGGGAGCTCTTGAAGGCGTCGTGGCAGATTTCGCCAGGAAGGGACTTCTGCCGGAATGGAAGCACCGATGCAGACAGGGCGATCTTTTTGACGGATCGGTCCGGGTCGCGGGAAATTCCCTGTCGACGGGGTCGGTGAATATCACCTTTACCTATAAAAAGGCGTCCGTGACGGGGGAACTGGGAGAAAACGGGCGTTACCTGAGAAGCAGGATCAGCGCAGACCGGTTACTTCAGGGTTTTATCGATGCCCCCCTTTCGTCGGAAATGTATCTGGGCCATACGCGATGGGCCTCGGTGGGGTCCATCACGGAAGAGAATTGTCACCCCATCAATAATTTCACCCCTGCCGTCGGCAACGGGAAAGGATGCCGCCATTACGGGGAAGGTGCCTGGAACATTAATGTGGCCCTCAACGGCGACATCGACAACTATCCCGCCCTGAGAGCGGCGCTGGAGTCGGCGCAGGGAGATGCCATCGGAAAAGGCATTACCACCGATACCAAGATTATACCGCTCCAGGTCGAGAAGTATCTTCGTGAAGGAGAGGATCTTTCCGAAGCCTTCCGCCGTGCGGTGAATGATTTCGAAGGGTCTCACGCCATCGCCCTGGAAAGCGATCTTGAACCGGGCAGGGTCTTTCTCGCCCTCCGGGGAAGCGGTCAGTCGCTCTATGTGGGGCTCTGCGATAATCAGTACATGTTTTCATCGGAACTGTACGGCCTTGTGGAACTCACCCCCCATTTCATCAAGATGGACGGCGAAGGTGAACGCATACCGGGTGATCCGTCGACGAAAGGACAGATATTCATCCTCGGATCGGCGGGAGACAGTCATGACAGGCCGCTCAGGGCCTGTTATTACGACGGCCATCCTCTCTCCGCTGCCGCGATGAAGGTACAAAAGGCGGAAATAACGACCCGGGATATCGACAGGAAAAGTTATCCCCACTATCTCCTGAAGGAGATTCTCGAAGCTCCCCGCTCGGTACGGAAGACGCTCCGGGGAAAATATCAGGTGCAGAAAGATGCAGGCGGAGTATCGGAGGTGATCTTCAATCTTGGAGAGGATATTCTTTCTCTGCGGCTGCAGAGGGCACTGAAGGACAAGGCAATAGAGGCTATCCACGTGATCGGCCAGGGCACGGCCGCCGTGGCGGGTGCAGCCGTTGCCGGGGCGCTTTCCCGGTATCTCAGGGGGAGCGGTATCCTGATCGATGCCAAAACCTCCTCCGAACTGAGCGGCTTTTCCCTTGAAGACGATCTGAAAGACACTCTGGTGATTGCCGTGACCCAGTCCGGCACCACTACCGACACCAATCGCGCCGTCGCCATGGCCAGGGAACGGGGCGCTCATCTCATATCGATCGTGAACAGGCGACAATCCGACATCACCCACATGACGGAGGGTGTCTTCTATACCAGTGACGGCCGCGATATCGAAATGTCCGTGGCTTCGACCAAGGCATTCTATTCGCAGATTGTGGCGGGATACATTCTTGCCCTGAACTGCGCCCAACTCCTGGGTACCATGTCCGATGAGCGGATCGCCGGTGAACTCGCGGGGCTCGGGAAGGTGCCGGAACGAATGGGGGCCGTCCTCGCACTGAGCGATCATATCCGCGAGTCCGCCTGGGAACTTGTGAAGAAGAGACGATACTGGGCCGTGGTGGGAAGCGGACCCAACAAGGTCGCTGCCGATGAAATCAGGATCAAGCTGAGCGAACTCTGCTACAAGACCATTTCTTCCGATATCGTGGAGGACAAGAAGCATATCGACCTTTCCTCGGAACCTCTTGTAGTGGTCTGTGCGGCGGGAAATCCCGAGCCGGTGGTCGAGGATATCGTAAAGGACGTGGCGATTTTCAAGGCTCACGCGGCGGCCGTCGTGGTCTTCACCGATGAGGGGGAGCACCGGTTTGACGCAATAGCCGATTCCGTTGTTCGCGTGCCCCCGTCGTCCTTTCCCACCTCGGTTATCCTCAACACCCTTGCAGGACATATCTGGGGATATCATGCCGCATGCAGCATCAACGAAGACGGGCAATTTTTCAGGAACTTCAGAAACAGGCTGTCAATAAGGACGGGTGAACTCGACAGGGAGGATCATTCGCTCTTCGAAAAAATCGC
This sequence comes from uncultured Syntrophaceae bacterium, assembly GCA_964441165.1. Taxonomy (GTDB): domain Bacteria; phylum Desulfobacterota; class Syntrophia; order Syntrophales; family UBA2210; genus CAYTUH01. The sequence goes on along the minus strand of CAYTUH010000122.1, from coordinate 2,466 downwards.
CGATACGGGAATTCACCGGCTCGTTGAGGAGTTTACGGCGGCCTTTCGCAGCCGCAGAGACAGGGGATTCTTCTCGTCACTGAGCGTGGAGGTGGCATCGGATGTCGCCCTGTTGCTCAAGTATGCCGTGGGGAAGCTCCCCCTGGAGGATTTCTGGCAGGAATTCGAGGGGAAGCGTCCCTCGTCGTCGCCTCTCGACATGCTCGACATTACCCTGGGCCGCGCGATTGACGAGCTTGCACGACCCATCGATGCCATCCGGCACCAGGCAAAGACGGTGACGGTAGGGACGAGCAGGAAGGGAGAAATGCTGCGGGGCATCCTCTTCGACTTTCTCAGGGAACTGGGTTTCTCGCTGGAAAACCTTACCAGCAAGGACGGGTTTACGGCGCGACGGCTCCAGAAGGCTCTTCTGGGGATCGGTGGGTACACCCTGTATCAGCTCCAGGGTCTCGATGATGACGGCAGGCCCGGTGAAGGGACCACCATCGTGCTGCGGCGCCGGGACGGTGTGTCCCTGAACATGACATCGCGTTTCGAGGAACCGGGGCTCCTGAAAGGGACCAAGAAGACCATTGTGAGCACCGGTGACATTTACGCCGGCCTCGGAAAATCGGACAAGGCGCCCGTCGTCATCATCCCCCTCCTCGGTGAAGATAACTTGATTCACCACATTCTCCTTCTTCATGTCGACTTCAGGGACGATCTTTCAACGGCCGACAAGAGAGAAGTCCTTGGCGACAAATATCACGGGATAAAGGATATCGTTACGGAATACAATCTGCCCTGGGATGACGACTGTCTGAAGGACTTGCCCGTGGAATTCCTCCTGGGTGAGGGGGTCGGTGTGATCGCGTCGGAAATAATGAAGATGGCTTCGTAAAAAGTCCAACTGCTGCGTTGCGCCGCACCCTTCCCCCGCCTTCGCGGGGGCAGGCTTTGCGGCGTACCGTACGTACGCCTCATTCCTCAGGATTTGCGCGCCTTGCATTTGAAGCTTTTTACTTTGCCATCGAACATTGACTTCTTACAAGGTCATCAGTGAAGATGGCTTCGTAAAAAGTCACCAAGTCTGTCACTCCCGCGAAGGAGGGAGTCCATAATTACTTTAAAATACTGGATTTCGTTTCAAGCACGGAATGACAAAACAGGGTTAAATTTACTTTTTACGAGTGCATCAATGAAGATCCGTGAATTGATTGAGGTGGTTTTGAATGATATCCATCATTGATTACGGCGCAGGAAATCTCCGGTCCGTTGAACGGGCCCTGCGCCATCTCGATATCCCCTGCAGAATAACCGATAAACCGCTGGAGATTCTGGCGGCGGACCGGGTCATATTCCCCGGTGTGGGGGCGGCGGGAACGGCAATGGAGGTGTTGCGGGCCCGCGGACTTGATGCAGTCATCGGGGAAGTGGTTGCTCAAAAGATGCCCTTCCTGGGCATCTGCCTGGGAGCACAGATTATCCTCGGTTCCAGTGAAGAGAATAAGGCGGCCTGCCTGGACCTGCTGCCCGGCATGGTCAGGCGGTTTCCCGACCGAGGAGTGAAGGTCCCCCACATGGGGTGGAACAGTGTACGCATCATCAGGAGACACCCCCTGCTCGACGGCATCGATGCGCGGGCACAGTTCTATTTTGTCCATTCCTATTATCCGGAGCCGGTGAGGAATGAGCATATCATCGGCATCACGCACTACGGCATCGGGTTCGCATCGATCCTTGGCAGCGACAATCTGGTGGCGGCGCAATTCCACCCCGAAAAAAGCGGACCCGCCGGCCTGCGCATCTTGAAGAATTTCAGCGAATGGAACGGGACGGTATAGCCATGCTCAGCAAACGAATCATTATCTGCCTCGATGTGAGGGAAGGCAAAACCACGAAGGGGGTCCGGTTTGCGGGCAATATCGATATCGGCGATCCCGTCGACATGGCCCGCGAATACTATGAGCAGGGTGTGGACGAACTGGTTTTCTACGATATCACGGCATCGTCGGACAAACGGGATATCCTGATCGATGTGGTGGACCGGGTGGCCCAAAATATCTTTATCCCCTTTTCCGTGGGGGGGGGTATCAGGTCGCTCGACGACATGTACCGGGTGCTCGATGCCGGCGCCGAGAAGATCAGCGTGAACACCGCCGCGGTACTCGATCCGAAACTGATTTCCGAGGGGGCGCGGAATTTCGGGAGCCAGTGTATCGTCCTGGGGATGGATGCGAAGAAAACCGCCGTCAGCGGCACGATTCCCTCGGGGTACGAAATCTACATCAACGGCGGCAGAACACCCACGGGAATCGATGCCCTCGAGTGGGCCCGGAAGGCTGAAGCCGGGGGTGCCGGTGAAATCTGTCTCAATTCCATCGATGCCGACGGAACCACCGGGGGATACGAACTGGCCCTGACATCACTCATATCGAGGTCGGTATCGATTCCCGTCATTGCCTCGGGCGGCGCCGGGAAGCC
>CAYTUH010000121.1:992-7269 GCA_964441165.1 uncultured Syntrophaceae bacterium | reverse complement strand
GCGCGGGTCGCTCCTGCTCGAAGGCGACGGGCCCCTTGTCATTGCGGGTGAGCGTATCAATCCCACCGGTAAGAAAGCGCTTCAGGAGGAGCTTCGGGAAGGGACGATGACGCTGGTGCGGAAAATGGCCCGGGAACAGGAATCGCGGGGAGCCGCCCTGCTCGATGTGAACGCGGGGATGCCGGGTATCGACGAGAATGAGGTGATGGAGCGGATGCTGTCGGTACTCTCCGTCAGCTCGGAACTTCCCCTGATTATCGATTCGTCGAATAGTGAGACAATCGAACGCGCGTTGCGGCTGTATCCGGGGAGGGCGCTGATAAATTCCATATCCGGTGAAAAGGAGAAGGTGGAGAGACTGCTTCCCCTTGCCGCGCGATACGGCGCCATGTGTATCCTGCTTCCCCTGACGGACCGGGGTGTGCCGAAAAGAGCCGTCGAACGGCAGGAAATTATCCGGGATGTTTTTTCAAAAGCGAGGGCACAGGGATTTACAAAGGATGATATCATCGTTGACGGTCTTGTGATGACCGTGTCCTCCGATTCCGGAGCGCCGGGGGAAACACTGAAAACGGTTGAATGGTGCTCCCGCGTCTTTAAAAGTGCTACCGTTGTGGGCCTTTCGAATGTATCCTTCGGGCTTCCGGAGCGGAAGTGGATAAATGCCGCATTTCTTGCCATGCTGGCGGACCGGGGATTGACCATGGCGATTGCCAATCCCGAGAACGATGAAGTCATGAATGTTGCGGCGGCAAGTGCCCTCCTGAGCGGACGGGACCGGGAAGCGGGGCGGTATCTCCGTCGATTTGCGGGGGCTGACGCCGGTACGGGGAAGAAAAGGGAAAAAGAAAGACTTTCACCCGCGGAACTGGTATGCCGGGCCATTCTGGAAGGTGACCGCGGCGGCATCGAGGCGGCCGTGGCGGAGGCGTTGCATGCGGAGACGGCCGCCGTGGATCTGGTGAATCAGCGAATGATACCCGCCATTACCGACGTGGGTGAGCGCTATGAAAGGGGAGAATACTTTCTTCCCCAGCTTATTGCGAGTGCCGAAGCGATGAAGCGGGGCATGGCATTTCTGGAACCGTTCCTCAAGGAGGCACAGGGGGCGCAGAAAAAGAAAGGACGCATCCTCATGGCCACCGTGAAGGGCGACATCCACGATATCGGGAAGAATATCGTAGTTCTCATGTTGAGCAATCATGGGTTTGACGTGGTCGATCTCGGGAAAGACGTCTCTGCCGACTGTATCGCCGCGGAGGCAGAGCGTCTCGAACCGGATATCATCGGATTGTCGGCTCTGATGACCACCACCATGGTCAACATGCAGGACGTCATTGAATGCGTGCAGCGTCGCGGGCTCGATTGTGAGTTTCTGGTCGGCGGCGCCGTGATTAACGAATCCTTTGCACGGTCTATCGGCGCTCATTATGCAAAAGACGGCGTTGCGGCTGTACGGGTTGCGGAGCGTCTGGTGCACGCATAGCGCGGCACCCTCCTTCCCCTTCAATGTGAATTCTACCGGCGGGAATGTACCCCCCGGTTCAACCGTTTTTCGGTGATTCGATGTACTCGACTATCTTTTCGGCGATGGTGCTCACGGTCTTTTCGAACTTCTCTTCGTCCTTTTCAAGAAGGGTAAACCTGAACCCGGGCAAGGCCGTGAAAAAGGATGTCAGCGGGACCACGCAGATCCCCGTCGCGGCGAGGAGATAGTAGACGAACCGCTTGTCATTTTCAATATGGCCGGCGACAATGTTTTCAACATACTCCCTTATGGCGGGCTCATCGATTTGGAGTTTCTGTCTCCCGTTCAGGACGGCTTCATTGAAGACGATGGTCATGTAAAAGGCGCCGTTCGATCTGTTGACCACGATATAGGGTACATCCTTCAGGATGTTGAAGGCGATATTGGAGAGCTTTTCGTAATGGCGCGTCCGTTCGTTGAGGTATGCGGGATACTCCGGGTGCGTCATGATCTTGGGTATGGCCATCTGGGGAAGTGTGGTCGAGCAGACTTCCGACATCTTCTGGATAAAGATCGTATTGATATATCGTGCAAAGGTTTCATCTTTGTCGGCATTGTATATTTCGATCCACCCGCACCGTGATCCGGGCCAGGGAAACTCCTTGGAGATGCCCTTCATTGATATCCCCGGTGCGTCTCCGATAATATCGGAGAGCGGCACGGTCTTTTTCCCGTTGTAGACAATATTCTGGTAGGTTTCATCGACGATGAGGAACAAATCGTACTCCTTGGCAATCCTGACGATATCGACCAGGGTCTTTTCAGGATAGACGAATCCCGTCGGATTGTCGGGGTTGATCACCAGGATGCCGACGATGGTGTTATGGCTTTTCACTTTCCGTTCGAGTTCCGCCACATCGGGTTTCCAGTTATGATAGGGATTCATCCGGTAGGTGTTCGGCGGAAAGGACGCGTGGTGAATTTCGGCCAGCAGATGGGTCGAGTACGTCGGTTCCGGCATGATGATCCGGGCATCGATTCGCATGGCGCTGTAGGCGCGGGCAATGGCATCGCCGAGACCGTTGAAGAAGATAATGTCTTCTTTGTTCAGCTTGTATTTGCCCCGCTGGTTGACTTTGTCCGCCAGGAATTTCCTCGTTTCCTCCATGCCTTTTGTGGGGGAGTAGGCGTAGGCAATATCCGTGCTGATGATTTCCTTGAGGGCGTCCTTCATCCATTCGGGAATTCTTTCTCCCTTGATCACGGGATCGCCGATATTCTCCCAGGTAACGGCAACACCGTGTTCCATCAACTTGTTCGCCACTCCCACGATATTCCGTATTTCGTATGCCAGCCCGCTTCCGCTTTTCGCGATATCGAATCTCATGAAAAACCCCCACCACCCTTGAAATTTTAACATAGAAGACTAATATATATTATGTGAAAAATCTATTATTAATTGAACTGAGGTCATTTTTTTGTATTCCATGGAAACGCCATCTGCTACAATCACCGTTTTGAATAGTGGCCTGATTAACGTGGCGGAATGTATGGGGAGTCTCCCATGATACCCCTCGGGATCGGTCAGGATAAGGAATGATATGAAACGGAATAAAAAGAACAATTCGGAGCACAATAATAATCGACCCGATATCGAGATCCGGGAAATGGACATTGATGATATCGCCACGGTATTTCACATGGGAGAACTGCTCTTTCAGGCTCGTGAAGTACCCAACCTCTATCGTACCTGGGACGAATATGAGGTGATTTCCTATTTTCAGGGAGATACTGAGCTTTGTCTCGTCGCCGAGGTGGAGGACCGGGTCGTGGGCTTTATACTCGGGACGACAGTGACGAAAAGCCGTTCGGCATGGAAGTACGGACTCATGGCATGGCTGGGAGTGGATCCCGCCTTTCAGCGGTTCGGTATCGCCACAAGGCTTTTTACCGAATTGCGTGATCTTTTAATAGACGAGGGCGTCAGGATGCTCCTGGTCGACACTGAAGCGGATAATGACGACGCGCTCCACTTCTTTGACAGGGTCGGCTTCGGCAATCCCGAGGAGCATTTGTATCTCTCCATGAACCTTGCATCATTGCAGCAGAAATCAAGGGCACGACATGGACGTTCCAACAAAAAACCTGCCTGATGCCGGTTCGATGGTGCAGCCCGGCCGGCTTAAACGATTACTCCGCCACCTTATCGACATCTACAGTCCATCGGGCAAGGAGGAGGAATTACTTGACTTCCTCTATAATTACCTGAAACGGAGGGATCTTCCCGTCATCCGCCAGGATGTCGATGACAGCAGATACAATCTGCTGGTGGTGCCTCCCGGTGCCCCCTCGATAGACCTTGCCCTCGTCGGGCACCTCGATACGGTGGTGGCCTACGACTTCGAACAGTACGGTTTCGATATGGAGGAAGACGAAGTCCGGGGGCTCGGCTCGGCGGACATGAAAGGTGGCTGTGCGGCCATGGTGGAAGCCTATCTCTGTGCCTGGGAACGATATGCCCCGCATCTTCCCGTGGCGCTGGCCATGATTGTCGGTGAGGAAGAAGATGGAGACGGCGCGCAGCAGCTTGTGAAGGAACACCACTTTCCCTGGATCATCATTGGTGAGCCGACGGATCTTGAGCCCTGCCTCAGTCATTACGGATATCTCGAAATTCAGCTGCTGACACGGGGAAAGCGCGCCCACGCATCCCTGGCTCACCGCGGGCAGAGTCCCGTTGAATCGATGCTGAAACTGCTTCTTGCCTTTACCGACTACATGGAAAGAAAACGGAAGGATCTCATCTACAACATCAGAGACCTTTACAGTTATCCCACGGGTTTTGTCGTTCCCGACCGGTGTGAGGTCTGGATCGATACCCATGTGCCCACCGAGGCGCCTGTGGGGGATATCATCATAGATCTTGAGGAACTGGTAGAAAAAGAACGAGTGAAACACGGGCTTCTCGACATGACCATACAATTTACCACCGTTCATGGCGGGTACGAAATTCCCGACAGGGGAGCGATGATTGATTCACTCAAGGAAACCTTTGAAAAAAATGCATTGCCTTGGAATCCCCGGATATTTCGCAGTCATTCCGATGCCAATATCTTCTGGGAAGCGGGGATAAAACCGGTCATACTCGGTCCCGGTCAGATCGACAAGGCCCATGTTCCGGAAGAGTCGGTGTCCTTTGAACAGGTCACCCGGGCCGCAAGGATTTACACAGATTGTCTGATTGCCCTGGCGTCCGCTTCCTGATATCGGCACATGAAAAGGATTCTTTTTCTATTGCAATGGAAAATTTTTATGGTAGTATTGAACGCCCGTAAGATGGGAGAGGGGCTTTTGAGGGAGGCACTTTATGAGAAAAACAACATGTCTCTATATAATTGCGGGATTGTTCTGCATGGGCATACTTTTCCCTCTAGCCGCGTCGGCCCAGATGGCAATCATGAGCGATGAAGCGCTCTCTGATACCTATGCGACTGGTTTTTCCAATTTCAGCGTGACGGGCGGCGTCGCAAATGCGTGGTTTAACGTGAATGCCGCCACCTTTACGGAGATCGATTCGCTGAAAATGGGCTATCACGACCAGTATGATTATAAAAACCCGACTCCCTCCTTCGGGTGGGATGAAGACTGGACAACGGTGAAACTGGGCCAGGATGACAGCAATCATCTTCTTACGGAAGGTATTTATATCGAAGCCGGATTTACGAACATCGACAACCCCGCCACTCGAACCCTCGATTATGTGACCATCGGCATCGATAAATTGAACGGTCAGATGAGTGCGAATTTCAACAGCTTCAGTGGTAATATCGATGACGGGGACGGTACGACACCCGAAATTACCGGTCATGGCCTCAATCTGGGCAACAGGACGCTCACCTTCGTGAATTCGGCATTCGAATTCAGCCTCTCCGCGAGCGGCGTCAACAAGGGATACTCGATGCATTTTACCAATACGACCGTCTCTCCCTGATGCAGAGTTTCCCGTTGCATTTCTGAAGAACTCTTTGCAGTAATCCATTTAATAGATGAAGGCCTTATGAAAAGGCGGTCCGGACAGGGAACCCTTGGTGTGCGGATATCCCTCCGGAACGAACTATGCCGAAATGCGCCGCTCTTTACGGGACATTCCTTTCTTCGGTTCATGGGCGAAGGATGATCAATGTGACAGGCTGTCGATGAAACATCCGCCCCCGCCCCCTCCCCCTGATCCGGGTGAAGATGTGCCGACGAAGGTGGCCTCGATGCGGTGGCTTGATTGTATGTTCAGGAAGGTATAGGTTCCCACGGGACCCACCGACACGCCGTCAACGGTGACATCGTCGATCCCGTAGCCGCTGTCGGGCATGATGGTAAAGGCCTGATCGACACCGGCCAGGACGGTGACGGTGCCTGCGGGCGAAATGCGGCCGTGATTTCCCGCCTCAGCCGTGATGGTGAAGCTGCCGACGACAGGGCCCCTGTCGTATATCCTGAGTTTCGATGCCGGATCTCCGAAGAGGTGGAACATTTCGACGATGTCGTCCGAAACACCCCTTCCGTAAGCGGCAATCTTCGATTCCGTCGCGATGACGCCGAGTATGTTTTCTTCCTCATCAAAAATTTTTGCGAAGACCTCCTCGTCGACGATTTCCTGCTCCCATATATATCCCAGGGCGCTTGGTGCGAAGCAGGCGACGGCCCCCGCATCCGACGTGCCCAGGAAGGCTTCTCCGAGTGAGTACATGAAGGGCTGGCTGAAATAGCCGTTCAGGCAGTCAAGGGTGACGACAAAGGTGAGGTCACCGGCAT
>CAYTUH010000121.1:668-977 GCA_964441165.1 uncultured Syntrophaceae bacterium | reverse complement strand
GTCGAGGGTGTTCAGGTCGTAGGATTCGAAGAGAAAATCTTCCGTCATGCCGGGTCCGCCTCCCCAGCGTGTCACGTCGCCGTGTCCGAAATAGTTTGTCAGGAGTATCCCGCTATTCAGGGCGTTGATGATATCATCGGTGGCATCACCGATCGATCCGTAATTCCGCGCGTAGACCGTGGTTGCCCTAAAATCCTGCGGCAGCTGCGACAGCAGGTAATCGCTGATTGCTTCGAACTCGCTGTAGTCGTCATCGGCCACGAAGAGCAGTTCCGTGGGGTCTTCTCCCCCGGACGGTTCGTAGGTGAC
>CAYTUH010000121.1:0-608 GCA_964441165.1 uncultured Syntrophaceae bacterium | reverse complement strand
AGAGAGATCGGGAAGCAGATCGTCACCCTTTACGCAGGCATACCAGTTGTCCGAGGGCGTGAGCCCCAGATCGTCGGTCAGCGTCAGGTGGACGGGGACCTGGTTTGCCTTCCCCGTGCCATAGTAGTCACGGTAGTCGAGATTGGCATCTCCCACCAGAAAGATATAGCGGGGAACGGGCTTCTGCCAGTTTTCACAGGCAAAGGAGAGGAACGTTTTGAGTGCTGCGGGATCGAGAATGCCGCCGTTAAACTCGTCAAGGATAGCTTCAACACTTACCGCCGCGACGCGCAGTCCCTGGAGGCGCCGGAGATTGCAGAGGGGTTCCACGGCGGGGAGAAACTCTTCCGCTGTGATGAGGATGTAATCGGCGCCCTTATCGAGACTCGCCAGGTATGCCGATTCCCGGAACATCAGCGCATCCGGTGTTCTGATCCGGTCGGCCGTGGTCACATGGTAGCGTCGCGCATCGCCTGCGACGGCTTCAAAGGTCGCGCTGTAAGAACTTCCGTCGCCGGTGACGTCAAAACCCGTTACCTCCCGTGGAGCCGCGGGATCGGTAATGTCGTAGATGATGATGTCGTCATCACCCAGGCCGGTGACCAGCG
>CAYTUH010000120.1:3438-7286 GCA_964441165.1 uncultured Syntrophaceae bacterium | reverse complement strand
GGGGGGTGGTTTTCAGGCCTTCCAGAGCCAGGCAGGGGTGGGCGACATGTATGTCACGCTCTCCTCAAATGCGAGCAAGAACTACCGTTACGGCAGGTTCTTTTATGAACTCTTCAATGGAAACCCCATCGAGACGCACCACAAGGTCTTTGAACGCATCGACGGGAGGCCCGAGGGACCCGATACGGTGAAGAACGTGCACCGGTACCTGGAAAAGAAAAACATGTACAGCCCCCTCTTTCATGCCGCCTATAAGATTTTCAATGAAGGGGGAACAAAAGAGGAAATAGGAGAGCGAATCATTCAGGCATGCCAGTTTGACAAGAGGGACACGGAATACATCGGGACCTTCTCTCGCATCATATACCGGCTGCTGCCGAATTTATGGTACCGTCGGCAAAAGGGGATTCTTCCTAAGCTCGGCTTCTGAGGGCCTCCTGAATCGCCTTCAGGCGTTCGATATATTTCTCACGGTATTCCAGATCGGTATAGGAATTCATGTCATCTCTTAAAAGTTCCAGCGCCGGAAGGATGTCGATTCCGTAACGATTTTTACCCAGTACATTCGCCCTGTCGATAATGAGGATCGAGTAATAGGTCATGAGCATCCTGATTCGCGATTGTCTCCGCATCAGATAGGCCCTTCCCGATACGGTATTCAGAAAGAACGCCCCATAATCGTAAACAGTTTCAATCGTCAGGGAGAGATCGCCCTCCTCACCCTCGACGGCGCCCATCATCCATTCATAGAACATTTCCATGGCGGGTTCCACGATTTCCCGTTCGTGGCTGAGCACATCCTTGACCAACCTGATATCCCGCCCGCCTATGACCCGGTAAAAGTGGGCCATATTCTGGGCAAGCAGATAAATGTCCCTGGTTTCTCCCGTCACCACCGGGGGTTTTTCGGTCAGTTTCGATATCATTCCCAGTGCATGTGGATAGGAATCTTCCTGCAATCGATAGGACTTCACGTAATTGCGTTCGTCGAGATAGCTGAAAAACAACCGCACCTCATCCCCAAGGCGTTCATAAGGGCTCTTGTCCGCTTCTTCAGACGGCCTGCCCCCGTCCCCCGAACCGGGCGGCGGGGCGACTTTCTTCCGCACCACCTTGATAAGAGGTGTTTCTTCGGCATCTTCTTCCGCCGGGGTCATCACACCACCCGTCACGACGGCTTCATCGTTCACAAAAAGTCTGTCACGGTTCAGCACTACCAGCACGACAAGAAGCACTACGGCTGTGAGAAGAGCGATCACCGTCAATATTCTCTTACTGTCCATGGCCGAACCTCGACAATCTTCGCAATGATGTTTGTATGAAACGGGAGAAACGACTCAGGCGATTGCTTAGTATAATATGGAATTGAAGTCAAGGCTTGAAAACCGCTACAGATAATCGACAATCTGGAGAAGACCGGTAACGGTGACATCAGGCCGCACATTCCCGCACCGCTCATCATTCTTTCGGAGATTCAACGATCGCCCGTCTCCGGCAAAAAGGGCCGTCTGAAAACCGGCCTGCGATGCGGGCCATATGTCCTTTAACATGTCGTTTCCCACAAAGAGCACGTTGTTACTTTCGATACCCGCTTTTCCAAGGGCAGAACGGGCCCTGTCGAACATGCGGGGCGACGGCTTCCCATATCCGAGCCGATATGAAAAGAACATGAAATTCTCAACGAATCCAAGTTCATCGAGCGATGTGTCCAGCAACGCGGAGAAGAGGAAGGGCGTATAAAACTGGGCGTTCGAGATGATCCCCATGGGCAGCCGCCGTACCCTGCACGCATGGAGCAATTCACGAAGATGCGGCATGGGGTATACGGGGTTCACGATCAACTCGTACTCCAGAGCGAACCGACGCAACAGTTCCCGGTCGTCGACCCCCAGGGTGGCGGACCAAATATCCTCAATAACCACCTCGGGGTAATCGATTCCCCCTTCCTGCAACTCTGTCTTCCGGGCGACGATGCCTGCAAAAAACCTTTCAAGGATTTCGCCTGCCGGCAAACCTATTCCGTAACGGTGGAGTAATCCCTCAATCTCCGGCAGATTCAGACCTGCTTCCGTCTCGGCCACGCTGATATCTCCTGCCTTGCTGACAAACAGGGTCCCGTAGACGTCGAAGAGCACTGCTCTAACCACATGCGACAGCGATCCCTCCTGGGAGAAGGGTATCGGTACAGGCTCGAGCGGTTTCGAATATTTCCGGATTATCGAATCGTATGACACGGACGTACCCCCTTTTGGTACCATAGAAAAAGCCGTCTCCTCTGTCAAGAACGCTATTTTTATTGACACCTTCCCGCTTTCACGTTAAACAGGCTTGCAAATCTCTGTAACGCCCAAAAGGACAGACAATGAAATTCAGGAACCTCATGGTCACGGGAGGATGCGGATTTATTGGCAGCAACTTCATCCGCTTCATGCTCCGGCAGCCGGATTTTGCGGGCAGGATTATCAACATCGACAAGCTCACCTACGCCGGAAATCGCGACAATGTCGGAGAACTGGAAGATCTCTTCCCCGGCCGATACGTATTCGAACGAGCGGATATTTGTGATTTCGAACACATCGACGGGCTGTTCGACCGTCACGATGTGGACACCCTCTGTCATTTTGCCGCCGAATCCCATGTGGATCGTTCGATTAAAGGTCCCGACGCATTCATCAACACCAATATCATCGGCACCTTCAATCTCCTCGAAGCAGCCCGCGCCCGGATGGATCATTTTGTACTCTTCCATCATATCAGCACCGATGAGGTATACGGAAGCCTCGGCAAAGAGGGAACCTTCAGGGAAACTACACCCTATCGGCCAAACAGTCCCTATTCGGCGTCGAAGGCCTCCTCGGACCACCTTGTAAGGGCGTACCATGAGACATACGGACTGCCCACCACCATATCGAACTGCTCGAACAACTACGGGCCCTACCAGTTTCCCGAGAAGCTGATACCGCTGATCATACTGAACGCCCGGAGGGGAGACAGACTGCCCGTGTACGGTGACGGGAAAAACGTCAGAGACTGGCTTTACGTAGAGGATCACTGCGAAGCGATCTGGGCGATCATGAAATCGGGACAGCGAGGCGAAACATACAATATCGGCGGAAACCGTGAAATGGAAAACATCACCATTGTCGAAATGATCTGTGATATTCTTGACGACATGCTCGGCCCGGCGGATCATGGACGACGAAGAGACCTCATCACCTTCGTCAAGGACCGCCCGGGACATGACCGGCGGTATGCAATCGACTTCAGCAAGCTCAGCGGGGAATTGAACTGGAACCCACGAGAATCATTTGACACGGGACTGCGCAAGACCATCTCCTGGTATCTCGAAAATGATGAATGGGTCGGCAGAATACAGAGCGGGGAGTATCTGTCCTGGATACGGGATCAGTACGGAACCCCCTGAAACGGTTACAGGAGAAAGGAATGGTAGACCTCACATATCTGAATAATATCAAGCTTTCGGCAGTCCCCCATTTTCAAAAGATCATCGGACATCTGGTCCTGACTCCCAATTACCGTTTCTTCGCCGATGTGGATATCCGGATCGACGGTGTCGAACATATACCGCGAAATGAAAACGTAATATTTGCCATGAACCATACCGACCGGTTCAACTACTGGCCCCTTCAGTATCAATTGTGGAAGCTGAATGAATATCCCTACACCACGGTATGGGTAAAGGGAAAATATTACCGCAATGCGGTCCTCGCGAAAATGCTCGACTGGTGCAACCTGATTCCCGTCCCCTCCAAGAAGTACCTCATAGAGGAATTCTTTGAGAAAAAGGTGGGGCGACGCATGCAGAATGAGGAATATCGTGCCGTAAA
>CAYTUH010000120.1:1595-3428 GCA_964441165.1 uncultured Syntrophaceae bacterium | reverse complement strand
CATTCGCGGGAGACCCGGTATCCGCCTACGGCGGCATTGTCGGTTTCAACAGGGAGATGGATGGTGAAACCGCCAGGCGGATGAAAAATATCTTCTTTGAAGTCATCGTCGCGCCCTCTTTCTCTCCGGAGGCTCAGGAAATCCTCAAACGCAGAAAAAAACTTCGCCTTCTTCAGATTCCCCCGGGCTTTCAGGAGCCCGGAGACATCAAAAGTGGGGCGGCGCATGCAGTATGAAGAGTACCGGGCCGTGAAGGATCTGATTGACGGCAAACTCGAAGGGAAGAACGCCCTGGCCCGCAAGGGAAAAGAACTGGCGGACCAGATTCAGGAAAACTTCATCGAATTCATTACCCCCTATTATGAAAACGTCATGAATCGTGTGGCAGAATTGAGCAAGATCGCGATTTTCGAAAAGAAGCTCAACATCATCATCTTCCCCGAAGGGACCCGCTCCACGAAGCTTGGTGAAGGCAAAACCGGGCTTGCCCAGCTTGCCATCAACACCGATACGACGGTTGTGCCCGTCGGGTGCAACAATACCGACAGGATATACCCGGGCAGTTCGCCCTTCGCAAAGAGCGGCCAGGTAACTTACCGTGTCGGGGCACCCCTCTCCTTCGACGGTGCATTGAAGGAATGCCGGGTCAAAGAGGACTTCAAACTTTTCTCGGAGGAATCGCGTCTTCAATACCGGGACAAATTCGAAGAGGCGACCCGCATTATCATGGAGCGCATCAACAGCCTCGTCGACGAACGTTACAGGGTGTAAAACACTTCTCAGAAAAAACTTGTTTTCACTTGCCCTTCATGTTAGTAATTACATTGTATTATTATAGACATACGATGCATACTTTAATCACGAGTCCGAAGAAGCCACGGCACCGGATTCATTGAACGCCCTTTCCGAATAGGGCGGCACTCGAGCGAAGACGTCTATTCCTTTTCCTCTATTACTCTCCTCCTCCCGTTCACGCGGGCACATCGTTATCATGCCGTTATTCCTCACAGGTTCTTCAGAGAAGTTCCGCCGCCGCAGCGGGAACAACAACAAGGCCGGAACCAGCTTTAATCATACAGAAGAAACCACAACATCGTGAAGGAGGCTGTCATGAAAAAAGCATGTGTTGTACTGACCATTTTTTCTCTGATTTTGATGATTTCATCTAGTGCCTGTGCGACAAACGGCGACAATCTCATCTCCATCGGGCCCATCGCACGGTCCATGGGAGGAGTTGGAATCGCCGCACCCCAGGACGCGATCAGCGCGGTCTTTGCCAACCCCGCCGCCATGTGCTTCGCCCCCTATTGTCCTGCGAATGAATTCAATTTTGCATCCACCCTCTTTGTCCCCGATGTCGACACGCGGGTCACACTGGCCGGAACGACCTACCGGGCCGAGAGTGAAAGCAAGGTCTTTGCCATACCGGCCATCGGTCTCTCCGTACCCATCAGCGACACTGCGCCCTACTGGAGATTCGGTATCGCGGCATACGGCGTTTCCGGTCTCGGCGTCGATTACCGGGGAAGTCAGATCGACGGGGGACATCCCCTCAATCCCTCCTACCCCCTCCTGTCGGGAGCCTACACTCAGCTCACCATTATGAAATTCTCACCCGCCGTGGCCTTTCAGCCCTCGGAAAAACTCTCCTTCGGCATCGCGCTTCACGGAGACTACGCGAGCCTCGACCTGCGTGACGGCTCCTCATTCAATTACGGCGTGGGCGTCCAGCTCGGCACTATCTACAAGCCCGCAGACAATCTCTCGCTGGGTATGAGCTATGTCTCGCCGCAGAAAGTGAACCATAAAAACGTCACCGATTTTGACGGGGAC
>CAYTUH010000120.1:0-1585 GCA_964441165.1 uncultured Syntrophaceae bacterium | reverse complement strand
GCCTGTACAGCAGCTTGTCGCCCTTCCGGAGGCGGTACTTGAGCGGCTTGATCACGATCAGCGTGCCGGGCGTCTCGCCGGCCACCTGCGGCCAGCATACCCGCTCGACGACCTTGAACTCGAAGCCCCGCAGCAGCTCGGTGCCGGGGCGGCAATAACCTTAAAGAATTTTCTGGTCGAAGCCGACATCAAGTGGATCAACTGGGCCGACGCCAAGGGCTACGAAGACTTCGACTGGGATGATCAATGGGTCTTCGCCCTGGGCGTGCAGTACGACGTCACGCCCAAATTCACCCTGCGGGCGGGGTATAATTACGGCAAGAATCCCGTAGCCGAACACGGCAACTTCAACGGCACCACCATGACATCGGTGCAGGACAAACCGATCCCCACATACTACTATGAAACCTTCCGCATCGTGGGATTCCCGGCTATCGTGGAAAGCCATCTGACGCTGGGAGCCACCTATGCCTTCTCGCCGACCTTCTCGATCACGCTCGGGTATGTCCGTGCCTTTGAAGAAACGCTCACTGAAGAGGGAACGGATTTTGCCGGCCAGCCGGTCACACTGGAGTCCACCTTGAGCGAGGACAGCTTCGACTTCGGTTTGACATGGCGATTTTAGAGGCAATATTGGAAAAAGATTCTGGCCCCAAAGGCCATCGGGTTCTTTCGATGCAGTACTCCACACTATGCCCCGTGCGTGAAAGCGGAATCACCGTTGCGCCCGGGATCTATTTTTTCAGAGAGCCATCACCGACGGATTCCTCACCGCGACATCCATCGGTGGCGGACTCATCGCAACCGGGGAGGAAGAAATGGCAAAACTTGACGCCAGGAAACAAACCTATCTCAGGGAAAAATTCGGTAATCGAGTCAACTTTGATCGGGTGGAGCGAAAACTATACGGACATGATATCGCCGCCGTGCCGGGACTTGTCAAGCCCCTTATCGGCAATACGACACCCGATGCCGTGGTGCAGCCCCTCTCGGAGGAAGAACTGGTCGAGCTGGTAAAATGGGCGCGTGACCATTCAATACCACTGACGCCGAGAGCCAAGGCTTCATCGGGTTACGGCGGCGTCCTGCCGGTCAAAAAGGGAATCGTCGTCGATTTCTACCGGATGAACCGTGTAGTCCATATCGACGCCAAGACGAACACCGCCACGGTGGAACCGGGCGTCGTCTGGGAAAAGCTCGACAGAGAACTGGCAAAGCACGACCTGACACTGAGCACCTATCCCAGCAGCTATCCCGGATCGACTGTCGGGGGTTGGCTTGCCCACGGCGGCGCCGGCATCGGTTCCTATGAGGCGGGCTGGTTCCGCGATACCGTCATCAGTGCCCGCGTGGTACTTCCCGATGGTACGGCAAGGGAATTCCGCGGCCCCGATCTTGATCTGGTTTCCGATGTCGAAGGCATTACAGGGTTCATCACGCAGGTGACCATCCGTATTCAACCCCTGGAAGAAATGGATGTTGTATCGATCGGCTGTCCCGATGCTCACGACCTCCAGGGTCTCATGGAGGCCCTTATCAAAAGCGATCTTCCCATATGGTCGCTCATCTTCATCAACCCCCGAAT
>CAYTUH010000119.1:0-7349 GCA_964441165.1 uncultured Syntrophaceae bacterium | reverse complement strand
GAAGATATGCCTGGCATGGCGGTGCCTCGAGGAGCATGTAGAGTCTGTCGAAGGCGCCCTCATTCAGGATGGCGGGGGAAGGAGTGAGGTCGGGATGCTTGTATCAAGAGATCCACGGCAGCTTTCAGAAGAAGAGATACTCTCTGCAGCATACGAATCGATGTCAGAGAACCTCACTGACTCCATAGTCTCCCCGCTCTTCTACTACACTCTCTTCGGCCTGGGCGGTGCGGCCTTCTTCAGGGCCGCAAATACCATGGATGCGATGCTCGGCTATAAGGATGAGAGAATAAAGATCGGCTGGTTTCCGGCAAGGCTCGACGATGTCCTGAATTTTATTCCGGCAAGGCTCGCCGGCCTCTCTCTTTTTATCTGGTTTGCGTTAAAAGGCCGTGCAGGGGATTCATGGTCGGTTCTGGTTCGTGACAGGAAGAAGAGGCCGGGGCCAAACGGCGGCGTTACAATGGCCCTTATCGCCGGGGGTTGCGGGGTTACTTTTACAAAACCCGGTGCATATATTATCGGGGATTCAAAAAAGACCCTGAAAGAGGCGGGAAAGGATATAAGGGACGCTGTCCGGGCGGCGTCCATAATATCAGCGGCCATCCTCTCACTCATTCTTTTTGCTGCAGGCGGGATCGTATTTCGTTTTCTTTTCTCTCAGTCCTGAAGAAGCGGCTCTTTTACAGTCTTTCCGGCCAGCTTCCTGAACCCGTTGTAATAGAGCCTTAGAACATCGATAAAGAATGCCTTTAAATCAGGAATTATCACGATTATCGCAAGTCCCACGATTATAACAGTCAGGAGCGAGAGTCCGAACTCGGATATGATATTGTGCGACCAGAAGTAACTCTCGTATCCGATCTCACCATTTGATGCAATTTCCGGCAGGAAAGGAAACCACTGCTCTGTGTAGGCGATTATCACGAAGAGGTTCCTGATAATATTCATCACAACAATAGCGGGAACGACAACCAGGAAGACGAGGACTTTCTGCCACAGTGTCGACGGGATCGACCAGGCGATCCCGAGAATGAGGGCAATTGCCTGGATACCTGTACACCCGAGGATTATCTTAACGCTGTAGATATCATGCATGAACAGGTTCCATTCGATGAGGCTGTAGCTGAATCCCAGGAGACCGAAGAGCCATCCAAGTATCATGACATTCGCTCCGATAAGCCAGTTTCCGAGCGGTTCGATATACGCGAACGGTGCAAAGATTAGAAATCCGATTGCCGCCGCCCTCGTCATGCAGAATACGACGCTGTTCTCCTCGTTTAGTTTTTTTATCGTAATCCAGAGTGCAGGAAGGGCCAGGAAGGCAATCAGGGGATATATGATATTGTTCTCTGCGAAGTATTCCGGGAAATGTGCAAAGAGTATCCCTACAAGTGCAGTCCAGCCAATGGCTGCAAACCATTTTTTATAGGGTACAGGCAGCAGAAATACAAAAAATGCGGCGAATGAGACTGCTGCTATGGCGGCTTCCAACATATATTCTATAATCGTTGGCTTTTTTGGCAAAAATGTTTACTGCAGAAACAGACCGGGTTTAACATTAGGTCTTTTTTTCATATTGTCTTGTTCCTGAGATGGTAATCGTTATTTGTTATCAAAAGAAAACTTCAAAAGAATATTTATGGATGTTCAGGTTGAGGAGAGCAAAAGAGAACTCTCGAGAGTTCTGGATCTGCTGAAGGAGGAACCGCGGGGTCTGAGTATTACTGATATCTCCCGGGCTCTCAAACTGAATCGTAATTCGGTATCCAAATATCTGAATATGCTTCTTATATCCGGGCATGTCGAGCTCCGGAGTATAGGAGTTGCAAAGGTTTATTTTCTCTCGAAGAGGGTTCCCATATCTGCAATGCTCGATTATTCATCCGACGCAATAGCGGTTCTTAACCAGAACCGGGAGATCGTTGTTGCCAACGAGTCGTTCCTGAACCTCACGGAGAGTGAATTCAGGGAGATAATTAAGATGAAGATTACCGGGTCACAGATCCCGGTGGTCACCGATCCAGGGGTCATGCAGGCAATCGAGAACGGTTTTAAGTCCGAAAGCGTCTCTTCGGAGATGGATTGGGAGGACGGCACGGGCGAAAAATTTTACAGGATAAAGTTCATTCCTACGGTATTTGACGAAGGAAGCCCGGGACTTACGGTTATAATCGAGGATATAAGCCAGATAAAAAAGACGCTTCTTGTAAAAGAGAGAATGCTTGAAGAGGTCCATATGAGGGTCAGGAGCAATCTTGCAGTGGTCAACAGTCTCCTGAATATACAGTCTGCAAGGCTGCAAAACCCCGAATCCGTGGATGTTCTCAGCTCTACACAGAGGCGTATAAGGGCACTTGCGCTGGTCCACGAAAACCTCAGCCTCTCCGAGTCTGGATATATCCTTAAAATACAGAAATATATCATGGACCTCTCGGCAAATCTTGTGGATTCGCTCAGGTTTAAGGGAGGAAACATTGCTGTCAGGATAGATGCAGAGGATGTGGGGCTCTGTCTTGATGAGGCTGTATACTGCGGTTTTATAATAAATGAGCTGATGATGAACTCGTACATGCACGCCTTTCCGGGAGGGGCGGCCGGAGAGATCGCGATCTCTCTGAAGGATGAGGGAGACGGGATTTACAGGTTCCTCTACAAGGACAACGGCCGGGGCTTTCCTGAAGGAATTAATTTTAAATCGCCTGAATCAACAGGTCTGATGATTGTAAAAAGGCTCGCGGAAGATCAGCTTGGCGGAACTCTTGAGATCACATCCGGAGACGGTGCGGACATTGAGATAATTTTCAGGAAGTAGTGATTCAAATGAGCAATGATTTGGAGAAAGGCGGGGAAAGGCTGGTAAATATACTGATCGTAGAGGATGATGCGATTATTGCAATGGACATGGAGCAGGTCCTGAGCAGGAAGGGCTACAATGTTATCGGAATCATCGACAGGGGCGAGAAGGTGCTGCCGGCAATTGATAAGAACCAGCCGGATATTGTACTGATGGACATCAATATAAAAGGGAATGCCGACGGTGTTGACGTAGCAAAGAAACTCCTCGACGAACTCGGGCTGAAGGTAATCTATGTAACCGCCTATTCCGATATTAACATGAAAGAGAGGGCATTTATGACAGAGCCCGTAGGATACCTCATAAAACCGGTAAGAGAGTCCGAGCTTATCGGTATGATAGATTACGCCATGGAAAAGGCGAATAAACCTTAATAAACTCATTGTATATCAGAAACCGGCTGAAAGTATTAAAATTCAGGATTAGGTTTTCTTTTTTTATAATGAATTAAAAAGGGGGGCAATTTACCTTTTCAGGTCTGCCCTGTCCACTCTAAGGAATTTTTGGAGGTTTTTTTAGAGGTTTTAAGGTGGTTTTCTGGTTTCTGGAGGTTTGAATTGTATTAGTTGTTCTTTGCATCAGTAGTGTTCATGGGAGGGAGTCACAGTCTCCCTCAACACTCTGATCAATAGATTGTCTGCGGGGTATATAAATGAAGAAAATACACCGGATTATTTCATTTAACCTTCCGGTTAAATGGTTGAATAAAACCAGGTCCTGTATTGTTGGGGAAAAAATCCCCAGATTCCAGCTCAATCAGTAGAAAAGCCCCTAAAATATCGTTCCTGAGATAAACCAGAGTCCGAACCCGATAAGGAATATTCCACATCCTGCAATTATGCCCCTGTAGACTCTCTCAGGCATCACGTTCTTTCCTTTTGAGACTCCGGCGGATACGAACGTGAACCAGCCGAGATCAGAGAACCAGTGACCGATCATAAAGGCGGCTGCAAATATGACTCCTCCTTTAAGTCCTGCAAGAAGAAAGCCGGCACCCGTGGTCAGCCACCATATCCAGAAGTAGGGGTTTGTGACCGATGTTATGATTCCTGCAAGGAACGGGCCGGTTTCGACCACTGCAGTCCCGGTGCTGCTGATATTGATGTTCCTTGCGGAGAGGATGTTCATTATCCCGAATACAACGAGCACCGCTCCGCCAAGGACTGCAATCGCGCCGGTATACTCAGAGAGCATCGCAGACATCCCGAATACGATGGCGATCGCTATAGCAAGTTCGATTGCAATGTGACCCGAAGTGACCCTCGGTCCTGCCCGAGACGCTGCTGACCGACCCGCCGCTGCTGATCTCGATCGCCTTGTGGCTCGCGGCCTGCGCCCTGATCGTCTACGGAGGCTGACGGCCGCGGGCCGCCGGAAGGATGGATCCGATGAAACCCTATTACATCGCCCTGGCCTGCGCCCTGACGGCCAACGCCTGCGCGAACATCCTGATCAAGATCGGCATGCGCGACGGATTGCCCACCGGCGTCGGCCTGGTGGGCATATTGCGGGGCGTGCTGGTCAATCCGATGGTCCTGTCGGGCATCGTGCTTTTCGGCCTGAACATCGTTTGCTACGCCTACGCCCTGAGCCGCATCCCCCTGTCGACGGCCTATCCGATCATGACGTCGCTGGGATTCCTGATCGTGATCCTCGCATCCACCCTGATGCTGCACGAGACATTGAGCGCGATACAGATCGCCGGGATCGTCCTGATCCTGGCCGGTGTCACGATGGTGGCCAGCCGTCTGGCCTGAAATATCGAACAGAGAAAAGGAACGGACTATTGAACAGCGAAACGAATACCAAGACGCGTTATCTCGTGACCGGCGGCGCCGGTTTCCTGGGCATCAACCTGGTCCGCTACCTGCTGGATCGCGGCCACGACGTCACGTCCCTGGACCTGGCGCCCTTCGACTATCCCGAACGAGACAGGATCCGGATCGTGACCGGTGATATCCGCAACCGGGCCGACGTTGACGAATCGATGGCCGACGTGGACATCGTCGTGCATTGCGCGGCGGCGCTGCCCCTGTACAAACCCGATGACATCTTCTCGACCGACATCGAGGGCACCCGGACCGTCTACGAATCCGCCGCGGATCACGGCGTCGAGCGCGCCGTGCACGTCTCGTCGACCGCGGTCTACGGCATCCCCGATCATCACCCGCTCTACGAGGAGGATCCCCTCGACGGCGTCGGGCCCTACGGCATCTCCAAGGTACAGGCGGAAGAGGTCTGCGCCGCCTTCCGGGACAAGGGGATGTGCGTGCCGATCATCCGCCCGAAGTCGTTCATCGGCCCCGAGCGCCTGGGCGTCTTCGCCCTGTTCTACGACTGGGCGATGGACGGCCGCGGCTTCCCGATGATCGGCAGCGGGAACAACCGCTACCAGTTGTGCGACGTGGAGGACGTCTGCCAGGGCATCTACCTGTGCGCCACCGGGGCGGCCGACACCGTGAACGACGTCTTCAACATCGGGGCGCGCGAATTCACCACGATGAAGGAAGACTACCAGGCCGTGCTGGACGAGGCGGGCTACGGCAAGAAGATCCACGGATTCCCCGCGCGGCCGGTGATCTGGACGCTGCGGTTCCTCGAAGCGATCAAGCTGTCGCCCCTGTACAAATGGGTCTACGAGACCGCCTGCGAGGATTCGTTCGTCTCGATCGAGAAGGCCGAACGCGTGCTGGGATTCGATCCGAAATACTCGAACAAGGATGCGCTGGTCAGGAACTACCGCTGGTACCTGGAGCATCTGCACGAGTTCGAGGACGCCTCGGGCGTCTCGCATCGCGTGCCCTGGAAGCAGGGGATACTGAAGGTGTTCAAGCTGTTCTTCTAGGCGCGCGTTGACAGGTCGTGGACGGGCGGGGCCGAGCGGTGGCCTCGCCCGTTTCTCATCGATCCGGACCGGGGCGACGGCGCCCGGGCAGCCCAGGAACATCCGCTCCGGAACGCGCTTCCTAGCCGTTGCATATCGGCGGCCCTGTGATACACTGCCCGGAGAATGGGCATCCATTTTCACCCGAATCGATATCAACCCTAGATCCAAGGAGGAGCAAGCATGCCTCGAACCTGGCGACCCTATATCGCCGGAGCCCTGGTCGGTCTGCTGGCCGTCGCGTCGGTGCTCGTTTCGACCCAGATGCTTGGCAAGGCCAAATATCTCGGGGCTTCGACCACTTTCGTACGCTCGGCCGGTCTGATCGAGCAGACCGTGGCTTCCGGACACGTGATGGAGAACGCCTACTACCAGAGCAAGAAGGTCCGGGTCGAGTGGCAGTTCATGCTGCTGGTCGGGATCCTGATCGGATCGTTCGCCGCATCGCGGCTGGACGGCAGCTTCCGCTCGGAAAGCGTCCCCCCGATGTGGCGGGACCGCTTCGGGCCGAAGGTATCGACGCGGGCCCTCGGCGCCTTTCTCGGGGGGATCGTGGCCATGTTCGGAGCCCGGATGGCCGGCGGCTGTCCCAGCGGACACGGCCTGAGCGGCCTGATGCAGATGTCCATCAGCGGCTTCCTCGCCATGGCGGGGTTCTTCGGCGCGGGCATAATCGTCGCCCGCTTGATCTACGGGAAGCTTCCGGACCGGGAGGTGCGCCATGACTGAACTGTGGCTGGGTCTGATCACGGGACTCCTCTTCGGAGCCCTCCTGCAGCAGGGGCGCGTGCTGCGCTATGAGAAGCAGGTCGGCGCCATGCTCTTCCGGGACATGACGATCCTGAAGTTCATGCTCTCGGCCATCATCGTGGGCATGATCGGCATCAACCTCCTGGTCAGCCTGGGCGTCGTCGCGCTCGGCGTGAAGGCCACCGCGATCGGGGCCAACCTGATCGGCGGCCTCCTGTTCGGCGCCGGCTGGGCGGTGATGGGCTATTGTCCCGGCACTTCGGTGGGCGCCCTCGGAGAGGGCCGCTGGCACGCCGTCTTCGCGATCCTGGGCATGCTGGTCGGGGCCGCGATCTACGCCGAGGTCTATCCCGCGTTGAAGGGCAACGTCCTGGCCTGGGGCTCCTTCGGAAAGATCACCCTGCCCCAGATCCTGGGCGTCTCGGTCTGGTGGATCATCCCGCTGCTGACCCTGGGATACCTGGCGCTGTTCTGGCTCTTCGAGAAGAAGCGGATCTGAGCGGGGGCTGAGGCACGCGTCGAGACCGCCGCGCGTCCGGCCTAGGAGATCGGGGCCGAGAGGAACCCGACGACGCGTTCCATGACCGGATCCCGCCGGAGGATCCGGTTATGACCGTAGCCCTCTGTTATAAAGGATTCGACGCCCTCCCCCCGCGCCAGGGCGCGGGCCTCGACGACCGGGACGTCCGCGTCCTCGACATCGTGCACCACCAGCATCCGTTCGCCCAGCGAGGCGGCCACGGCCGGGAAGTCGATGTCCAGGAAGGGTTCGCCGAAGAAGCGATCGATGCGATCGCGGAATTCCATCTCGATCGCGGCCGACAACCCGAACCGTATCGCGTAGTCCCGGAAGACCTT
>CAYTUH010000118.1:0-7351 GCA_964441165.1 uncultured Syntrophaceae bacterium | reverse complement strand
GAACAACTGGTCGATATCACCGACGAGGTGCGCGCGGTGGTGTCCCGGGAATCTTCACAATACCGCCTCTGTGCGCTCTATGCACTGGGCGCCACGGCCGCCATCATGATTCAGGAAAACTGGGACCCCAACATTCAACGGGACGTCCTTTCCTGCCTCAGGCGCATGGCCCCCCAGGGGGAATGGATTCACGACAGAATCGACGGAAACGGCGATGCCCACATCAAGGCGGGGCTCATCGGCCCGTCGGAAGTCATCCCCGTTGAAAAGGGAAACCTCCTGCTCAGCCGATGGCAAAACGTCTTTTTCTGTGAATTTGACGGTCCCCGTTCAACGCGGCAGGTCGTGATAACATTGCTCTGAGCGCTCGCAGGAAAAAGATGCACGGCGGAAGAAAGGATTATGCGACGTAGACGGGATTCGAAAAGATCCAGGGGCGCGATCCCAGGAGGGTCCGTAAATAGACCTCGACCCGGTAGGTTCCCCGGTCCCGAACAGGCATGGTGAGATCTTTGCCCGCCTCGGCATGGATCAACGTTCCGTCGCGGACGATACGCATGTCCCCTCGCGCGGGAAGCGTCACGCGGAGTAGCGTCTCTCCCTGCATGCGAAAGTCGTCACCCATTGTCGCCTCGTGCTTCCCATCGGTTATGGTAAAGGAAAATCCCTTCGCGGATCGAAAATACTCCAGGGCAACATAGGCACGTCCCTCTTTCAATGCCTTCAGGAGCAGGCCCACGTCGGTGCCACTGTCACCGGTCAGCGGAGATTCGGTCACGATGTGTGTATGAATCAGTTTAAAGGCACGCCGAAAGGAAAGGGCCTTCAGGTGCAATCCCACAAGGGGGAAAAGCGTTTCATGGTTGTCCAGTTCTCCGATTCCCGGGACCTTCCCGGCCTGCGTCATGGCATCCCACCGTCGGAGAGTGGTTTCTTTCGGTCCTTTCAGAACATGTGCCGGGAAGAGGTACGAGAGCAGGGCGCGGGGATAACTGGTAAGCGTAGCCTGCCAGTCGGTCATGAAATCCCATATCCCCATACCGCAGAAACCCTTCACGGACCAGTCGACCCAGGGATAATGT
Organism: uncultured Syntrophaceae bacterium; assembly: GCA_964441165.1. GTDB lineage: Bacteria > Desulfobacterota > Syntrophia > Syntrophales > UBA2210 > CAYTUH01. The sequence continues at coordinate 6,269 of CAYTUH010000118.1, read as the reverse complement.
TTCACGTGAAACATTGCGGTTCCTTCGTGGTCGGGATGGGCAAGGAACCCGAAGCCCCCCTGGTCTTTCACGAAATCGATATAAGTCTGCGGCGGTATTTCCCGGTTCTCTTCCGCGATAAAGGGGGTTTGGACGTTGAATGCCAGATAGTGATTGAACCGTGGAGAGATTTCGAACCCCACCACAAGGAGCACCTTTCCGTGCCACCCCTCCATATCTTTCGCCGCGAGGGTGGAGTGATCGGTCAACATCAGAAAATCAAGGCCGTTCCGGGCAGCCGCGTCAATAATGTCAGGAACGGGCACCCTTCCGTCGAAGGAGTGGGATGAATGGAAGTGAATGACACCGGTATGGTCAAATAGTGTCATGATCCCTCCACAGTCCCAGGGGGCACGCGTCGCAGAGGGGCCGCTTTTTACAGAACTGCTTGCCCGTATTGACCAGCAGTGCGTGATACTGATTGAATAGCGCCGAGTCGTCCGGTAGTACCGACATGAACATTTTCTGTATGTCGCCGTAGCGGGACTCTCCGTCGATAACGCCGTGCCGGCTCAGTATTCTTCGTGTGTAGGCGTCCACGACGAAGACGGGCATGTTGCCGGCATAGAGGAGGATGCTGTCCGCCGTTTCTTCCCCGATCCCCTTGACCGTCAGGAGCTTTCCGCGCAGAGCCCCGAGATCTTCCTTAAACATGCGGTGCATCTCACCGCCGTATTCACGGGATAAAAAGGAGACAAAGGCCTTTAATCGTCTCGTCTTGACCCGGTAATAGCCCGAGGGACGGATTATCCGGGCAATCAGGTGATCCGCCGTCTCATGGAGCGGGTCCGGATGGAGCAATCCCGCCGATTTGAGCCCCTCGATGGCGCGCTCCACATTCCGCCAATTCGTATTCTGCGTGAGTATCGCACCGACGGCGATTTCAAAGGGCGTTTCACCCGGCCACCAGTGGAGCGGTCCGAAGTGATTATCCAGAACAGTATAGAGTTCCGTCAGTGTTGAATGCACGGTTGTCCTTCCTGAACCGCCAAAAGAAAGCCTTCTTAATAAATCCGGCGAGCCGTCCCCCTTCGGGCCACCGGAGAAGAAAGACGCCGCACCCCGCCGGCTCTTCATCTCCGGCAGTCTGGTGCCTATTTCCGGATCACTACAAAAAACTTTGCTTCTCCGCGTTGTATGAGCACCAGGACACTCTCCTTCTGTTCCGCTTTTTCCATGACCGCCGCGTATTCCTTCAAGGAAGTGATGCGTGCCCTGTTGACCTGGAGTATGATATCCCGCTCCTGAATGCCCGCTCCTTGCGCAGGACCGTCGCTTTCAACCTGGGTCACGATCACTCCCGAATCGACGGACAGCCCCAGATGCTGTGCGATTTCGGGCGTCACTTCCTGCACGGACATGCCGAAATATGGCGTTCCTTCTTCATGCTCGGCCGTAACGGGCCCTTCCCGCCTCTCTGATATTTCTACTTCAACGGTTCGTTCGGTGCCGTTTCTCAACACGGTAATCTCAACGGTCTTCCCCACGGTCAGACCTGCAATCACGACGAGCAGATCGTGGGTATTCCTGATTTTACTTTCATCTACTTCGACGATCACATCACCCGTTTTCAGGCCTGCCCTGTCCGCCGGGTCGTCCGGAAAGACGTCCGATATCAGAGCGCCTTCTTTTGTTTTCAGGCTGAGATTGTCCGCGATCTCGTCGGTAATGTCCTGGACCGATACGCCGAGCCATCCCCGCACAACCTTTCCTTTTGCCTTCAGCTGTGGAAGTATTTCCTTCGCCATGCCGATGGGAATGGCGAACCCGATCCCCTGCCCCTGCGCCACTATGGCCGTATTGATACCCACGACCTCACCGGCCAGGTTGAAGAGCGGCCCCCCGCTGTTTCCCGGATTGATGGAGGCGTCCGTCTGAATAAAATCGTCATAGGGCCCCGCGCCGATGACGCGCCCCTTGGCACTGACGATACCTGCCGTCACCGTCTGGGATAATCCGAAGGGGTTGCCGATGGCGATGACCCAGTCACCTACGCGCAGTGCCGCAGAATCTCCCAGCTTTGCCACCGGCAGGTCCTCTTTCGACTCGATCTTGAGCAGCGCGATATCCGTATTCTTGTCCTTCCCCTGTATGGTCGCCTTGTATTCGTCTCCATTGGTCAGTTTCACCACGATCTCGTCTGCTTTTTCAACGACATGGAAGTTGGTAAAGATATATCCATCCTCGCTGATGATAAAACCCGAACCGAGGCTGGACTGTTTGAACCGTCGTTCCGGCATGTTGCCGAAGAACCGCTCAAATAATTCGTCACCGAAATATCGCTCGAAGGGCGACCCGAAGGGGTGGCGAAAGTTTCCCATGCCTCCCGTCACGACGGTTTTCGTGGTGCTGATATTCACCACCGCCGGTTTCAATTCATCGGCCAGGTCGGCAAAGGAAAGCGGTGCACCCGCCGGTACGGAAGCGGCCGACGCCGCGTAGGCGTTCTGCACCGTCAGTTCGGGCGTTGCCGTTGACACTTTCACCGCGCCGACAAAAGAGATGATGAACGCCCCTATGAACGCCATCATCAGCAACGATAAAAATAAGGATCTTTTTTTGCTGTTCTGTGAATTCATCTGACTCCTCCCCTGTTACTATAAAAAAATGGTACGATGCACTCCTTTGAAGGTTCATGCTTCTCTGATAACGGGATTTGAGAGGTCCCCTATCCCCTCGATCGATACGGTCACCCGGTCTCCCTCCCTGAGATAGACCGGCGGTTCCCGCGTGAATCCCACACCTTCGGGGGTCCCCGTGAGTATGACCGTTCCCGGTTCCAGGGTCATGGACCTGCTCAGATCGCTCACGATGGACGCCACATCAAAGATCATATCCGCCGTATTCGCATCCTGCATCACCGTTCCGTTGAGCGTGAGACGAATGGGGAGATTATCCGGCTCGGGGCGGTGATCCTTCGTCCCAAGGCAGGGCCCGAGGGGGCAGAAGGTGTAGAAACTTTTTCCGCGAGCCCACTGTTTTTTCTGTTTATATATCTGCCAATCCCGGGCACTTACATCATTTGCGCAGGTATATCCCAGAATATGGTTGCAGGCCTCTGCCACCGTGATATTCTTGCCACGCCTCCCTATAACGACCGCCAGTTCTGCCTCATAATCGACCTGATCGGCTCCCGCCGCCGGGAGGAGGATCGGCGCATCATGACCGATGACCGTATTGTTCGTTTTAATGAAAAGTACGGGGCTCTCGGGATTGGCGATATTGGTCTCCCGGGCATGCTTGCCGTAATTGAGCCCCAGGCATAGGATGTTCACCGGAACTACCGGGGGCAGAAGGGTCGCCACCGCTTCCACCCGGTCGGTGACCACGATATCGTCGTAAATACCGCCCTGGATGACGCGGACCCTTCCCGGCCCTTCCCTGTCGGCAACACCGTACAGCTCCTCCCCCTGAAGGGTCTGAAATCGTATTATCTTCATCGTTTCTCGCTTTCGTTTTTTTTTCTATTGTTGTTATCTTAATCACGGGTCGTACTTTTTTCAACCGCCAATTCACCTGGCAGAAGCCGGATTTGACAGTGGTGATGACTCCCTTCGATCATCATGCCCCGTCGTTCCTCATCAAAGACCCCTTCGAGAGGCCCTTCGATGCAGAAGATGCAGTCTTTCCGGAAAAGGGTACCACAGGGGTCGCTCGTTGACGTGCAATCGAAGGAACGGCGACAGGGCTCTGCAGCCGTCAGGCCACTCCACCGGACGGGACATTGAAAATGATCCCCCCGGGTTCTCAGGGGGCTGCGGCGCCTCCACGCGAGCCCGTCACCGGGGCGCCCCTTCTGTGGCCGCTATCACATGAGATCAGAGGGTCCGATCCCCCGGAAGCATATAGTGCGTAACGTAATCGGAAACACTCTCTTCCAGTGAACGAAAGGGGACTCTGTACCCCGCTTCCCTGAGCTTGTTCATCGATGCTTCCGTAAAGTACTGATATTGATTGCGAATATCTTCAGGCATGTCGGTGTATTCGATGCAGGTGTCACGGTTCATGGCGGAAAAGACGGCTCTGACCAGATCGTTCCAGGTGCGGGCACAGCCCGTACCGAGATTGAAGATACCGGCCACGGTACGCTGTTCGTAGAGCCACCACAGGGCGTCGACGCAATCCTTGACATAGACGAAGTCCCGCTGCTGCCCGCCGTCTCCGTAATCCGGCCGGTGCGATTTGAAGAGCCGCACCTTTCCCGTCTCCATGATCTGTCCGAATGATTTGTGTACGACACTCCTCATGTCACTCTTGTGATATTCGTTGGGACCGAAGACGTTGAAAAATTTTATCCCCACCAGGGTTCGTTCCAGTTGATTTTTCAGAACCCAGAGGTCGAAGAGCTGCTTGGAATAGCCGTACATGTTGATGGGATGCAGGGTCCCGCTGATGCGGTCGTCATCGGAAAAACCGCAGGATCCGTCACCATAGGTCGCGGCACTGCTGGCATAGACGAAGCGCAGGGACTTCTTCACTGCCCATTCCGCCAGTATACGGCTGTAGCGGTAATTATTCTCCATCAGGTACTCGGCATCGCGTTGCGTCGTCGACGAACAGGCCCCCATATGGATGATCCCCTCCACGGGGAAGGGAACCCGGTCTTCCAGAACCATGGTCCGAAAGGTATCCTTGTGGAGGTACTCGGCATATCGTCGATCCACGAGGTTCCTCCATTTATCTGAAAAACCGAGATTATCGACGATAACAATGTCATCGATTCCTTCGTTGTTCAGTTTCCACACAACGGCACTCCCGATAAATCCTGCACCGCCCGTCACCACAATCATGGCTGTCTTCTCCTTTATATCTTCCCGCACCGATCCGTTCCGACATCCTCCGGCGTCCGCCCGCTACGGCATCAAACCGGCCACGCCCCTGAGAATGCCCTGCTTATCGGCGGGGAGTATGTTGTGAACAATCCATTGACGCACGTTCTCGCCCTCCGGCGACGAACGGCTGTAACTCATAAAGGCCAGCTCGATCCCCAGCGCATCGGCGACACGAACCGCCAGAACAGGCCATATCTTTCCGATATCACCGGCGAGAGGCCTTCCTTCCACCCAACCCGGGACAGTGGCCGGACCGGCGCCGTCATCCACACCGGCCCTTTCTTCGGGATTGATTCGCAGGACAGCCTTTCCCTCCTCCGAGTAGGTCCACCCGCCCTGCCATCCCGTCCATAATCCCTGACCGGCTGAGGTCTCGAAGGGTCCCCCTAATACATCCTCCCTCCGGGCTGCGCCTGATTCGATAATGAGTTCCACCCCGGCCACCACCCTGCCGATGCGGCGGGCGCGTTCCCAAAGGGCTATCGAGTCACCGACGGCGAGACCGACGGCGCCGCCTTTCACAAGGTTCGGAATCGTTACGAGGACCGGAAGTCCGATCCGCGCACCGGCACCGATCATGGTCATGGAATCGGCACCATAGCCTACCACCTGTTCGAAAGGAACGCCACACTTCCGTGCCAACTCTCCCACTTCCCGCGCCATGACTTCGGTGCGGAGCCCGCCGGGATAGGCACGGTGTCCCGCCTCCCGCACCACCACATCGCCCGGCGCGCTGAGAAGGGCTCGATAAAAACTGATGTCGATGTCTACCTCCTGCCCTATCTGTTCCATCAGCTCCGGCGAGAGCAGAGTGACCTCGAAAAGACCGTCGCGGGGAACGAGGTTGGCATGACCTGCCAGGTTGTGCCACGGGACCCGTTTGACCCGGTCGAGCACTCCCGACATTTCGTGATTCACGACGGCGGCACTCGTCAGCACGGCGTCGATAATCCCCTTGTACATCATTTCCGCCACGAGGGTCGTCACCCCCTCATGCACGTTCAGGCTTCCTTCCAGGAGGACGGCCACCTGTCCGCCTTCTTGCTTCACCTGGATGATCCGTTCAGTCGCATCCCCGACGGCATGCTGCAACTCCGGGGAAAAGGACCGGTAATATTCTTCTATAATATGTTTTTTGACAATCACTCTCTCATCACCATCATCAGGATATCGGTATCGATACCGCCTCCATCTCGGATCACTCAGGTCTCTTCTTCTTTCCTATGGAGTCTCTTACTATTCGGATTTCTTATGTTTTACGGCGCTGCTTGTCAAGTCTTTTGTTTTTCCCCGGCCGTAGAGTTCGATCTGGTGGCAAATCCCCCGCAGTATTTTTACATCCCGGGACGTCAGGTTCATGCGCGAAAAAAAGTTGCGAATATTGATCATGAAATAATC